>JBKPMF010000042.1:0-4621 GCA_046732015.1 Actinomycetota bacterium | reverse complement strand
CGCCGTCCAGCCCTTCGAGCAACGGCATCGTCAGCACCACCTGCGGATCCATGCCGTACGCGCGCTGGACCTCCCGTCCCATCAGCAGGTTGAACGTCTGATCGGTACCGCCCAGCTCCACGTCGGCCTCGACGGCCACCGAGTCATGGCCCTGGAACAAGGGGTAGAGGAACTCGACGACGCTGATCGGCTGGCCGCCCTGGTAGCGACCGCGGAAGTCCTCTCGTTCCAGCATCTGCGCCACCGTAGCGACCGAGGCGAGGCGCAGCAGCTCGCCCATCGACATGCCGGCGCTCCATGCGGCGTTGCCTCGCACCTCGGCGTGCTCGACGTCGATCACCTTGCCGGCCTGCTCGAGATAGGTCGCGGCGTTGGCCGCCACCTCCTCCTCGGTCAGCATCGGGCGGGTGTCCGAGCGTCCCGAGGGATCGCCGATCCGCGCCGTGAAATCCCCGATGATGAGGATCGCGGTGTGACCGGTGTCCTGGAACTGGCGGAGCTTGCGAAGCACCACTGTGTGACCGAGCGTTAGGTCCGGCCGGCTGGGGTCGACCCCCAGCTTCACCCGCAGTGGGCGCCCGAGCTTCAGCTTCTCCTCGAGACCGCCGTCCGGGACGAGCTCCACCGCACCACTGCGCAACACGACCAGGTCCTCGGGGCCCATAGAGCCGGATGCTACCAGCGCCTTCTCCTGCGCTTTTCTCGTGGCCCGGCCCTCCCGATCCGAGCTGAACCCGGGGGTAGACTCGCTGGCGATGAAGACCCGCCGCCTCCTCCCCGCGGGCGTCGCGTTCATCGTGTTCGCCTCGCTCGCATCGGCCTGCAACCTGCCGCAGCTCGACGACTACCACGCCCTGCCGTTGGCCCAGACATCCTTCCTGTACGCCGCTGACGGATCCCTGATCACCGAGCTCCACGCCACCGAGGACCGGGTCGTGCTGCGCAAGGGCGAGATGCCCACCTACCTGCGCGATGCCGTGGTGGCGATCGAGGACCGGCGCTTCTACTACCACCACGGGGTGGACGGCAGGGCGATCGCCCGCGCCGCCTACATGAACGCCGCCGAGGGCTCGGTGGTCGAGGGTGGTTCCACGATCACCCAACAGCTCGTGAAGATCCTCTACGTCGGCTCGGCCGACACCCTCCGTCGCAAGATCGACGAAGCGGCGCTCGCCTGGCAGCTCGAGGACCGCATGAACAAGGACCGCATCCTCACGAAGTACCTCAACACCGTCTACTTCGGCGAGGGTGCCTACGGCGTGCAGGCGGCGGCACAGACCTACTTCTCGGTGGACGCCGCCGACCTGACCGTGAGCCAGGCCGCGATCATCGCAGGACTCATCACCGCGCCCAACCACTTCGATCCGTTCCTCGAGCCCGAGGCGGCCTATGGGCGGCGGAACGTCGTCCTGCGCCTGATGCGAGAGCTGGAGATGCTGGACGAGGTCGACTACCGGCAGGCGTTGCGCGAGCCCATCGTGCTGGAACGGAGCGAGCCGACCCAGCGCTACCCGTACCCCTACTTCGTCGACTACTTCAAGGAGTGGTTCCTGTCCAACCCCGCGTTCGGCGATACGCGCCAGGACCGATTCAAGCTCCTGTTCACCGGAGGCCTCCAGATCACCACCACCCTCGACCCCAAGCTCCAGGGTTTCGCCCAGACGGCGGTGCGCTCGGTCCTGAGCTATCCGGGTGATCCCGACGGCGCGATGACCGTGATCGACCCCCGCACCGGCTACGTGCGCGCCATGGTGGGCGGCGACGACGCCGACTACTGGAAGGACACGAACGGCGGCCGCGTGAACCTGGCGACAGGCAAGGGCGGGAAGTACGGTCGCCAGACGGGCAGCGCGTTCAAGCCGTTCGCGCTCGTCACGGCCCTGGAGAACGGACTCTCCCCCAGCACCGTGTTCTCGGCGCCGGCCACGATCGACATCCCCCTCGACAACGGGACGGTATGGCACGTAACGAACGCCGAGGGCAGCGGCTACGGGTCGATGTCGCTGGAGAGCGCCACCGTCAACTCCGTCAACACGGTCTACGCGCAGCTGATGGAACAACTCGGTCCCGAGAACGTGATCGAGACCGCCGAGCGCATGGGACTCCGATGCTGCATCCGGGTCTCGGAGCCCAGTACGCCGCTGGAGCCGAACCTGTCGGCGGTGCTCGGCACCAACGGCACGAACACCCTGTCGATGGCGGCCGCCTACGACACCCTGGCGACCGGCGGCCAGCGCGTGAACCCCGTGCCCGTCGTCAGCGTCGCCGATGCCCAGGGTCGCGTGATGTGGCAGGCCTCGCCGAAACCCAAGCAGGTCGTGGATCCCGACGTGGCATCGGTGGCCAACGACATCCTGCAGGAGGCCGTGTCGTACGGGACTGGGCGTTCGGCGATCATCGGGCGTCCCCAGATCGGCAAGACCGGAACCGGCGACACCCACACGAACGCCTGGTTCGTGGGGGCGATCCCGCAGCTCACCGCCGCGGTCTGGGTCGGGTTCGGGGAAGGTTTGATCCCCATGGAACCCCCCCGCACCCGGATCACCGTCTTCGGCGGCACCTGGCCCGCGCAGATCTGGCGGCTGTTCATGCTCAAGGCGGCGGCAGGACTGCCCGTTCGCGACTTCCCGACTCCGGAGGTCGGCTACGTGTCGGTCGCCGTCGACGTCACCCAGGACCCCGCCTGCCTGCCGAACGCGTACACCTTGCCCCAGAACATCGACACCCTGGAGTTCATCTCCGGCACCGAGCCCACGAAGACGTGTTCCACGCCGAACAAGGTCCAGTCGGTCCCCGTCCCCTCCGTGATCGGCATGGATCAGGCCTCGGCCGAGGCCGCGCTCGAGGAAGCCGGCTTCTACGTGGAGGTCGAAGTCGCATCATCGACCCAGCCCGGAGGCACCGTGATATCCCAGGACCCGCCCGCGGGCACCTCGGCCCAGCAGACCAGCACCGTCACGATCACGGTCGCACTGAGCCAGAGTCCGAGCGGCTGAGCATCAGGTCGTCGTTCGGCGACGGCGCGAGCCGCTCGGCGGACCCGGCTTCCCCTTCGACAGGAACCCGCTCCCCCGCTCGACGAAGCGCCAATCCTTGTCCAGCCCGACGCTGACCCCGACCCGGATGCCGACCGCGATGTGCTCGGCCGCCACCGGATCCCCGGCCTCGATCCACACATCGTGCCCTCGCACCAGGTCGGTGCCGTCGAGGGACTTGTCCACGGCGAGCGCCTTCGTGAGCTTGCCGGGTCCGGAGCAGAGGTCGGTCACCAACGAACGACCGCGGTTCGCCTCCATGATCGGGATGCCGTCGATCGGCTCGACCGCGCGCAACAGGACCGCGCTCGCGTCCCCGCGTGGCCGGGTCACCACGTTCATCATCCAGTGGTTGCCGTAGGTGAAGTACACGTACAGCCGCCCGGGCGCGCCGAACATCGTGGCGTTGAAGTCGGTCATGCGGCGGTTGCCGTGGCTGGCGGCATCACCGGGCTCATAGGCCTCCACCTCGACGATCCGGCCGGCGAGGCGCGAGCCGTCGGGCAGGGCCCGGACGAGCGTCCGGCCCAACAGGTCGGGCGCCACCTCCACCGAAGAACGGGCGAAGAACGACCGTGGCAGCCGTCGCCGGCTCAGCGCGCGGCCGCCTTGGTTCGTCCCTTGCGCAGGAACCGCTCGAGCTTGCCGATCGGCCAGGCGTTGATCACGTCGTCCTTCGAGAGCCATCCGCGCTGGGCGGTCGCCACCCCGAACCGCATCACGTCGAGATGACCGACGGCGTGTGAGTCGGTGTCGATCGAGAACTTCACGCCGTGCCGGCGAGCCCACAACACGTGCTCGTCACGCAGATCCAGGCGGTCGGGGAAGGCGTTGATCTCCAGCGCCGTCCTGGTGCGGCCCGCGGCTTCGAACACCGCCTCCAGATCGAGGTCGACCGGATCGCGGCGGCCGATCTTGCGGGTGGTGAGATGGCCGATGATGTTGACGGACGGGTTCTCGATCGCCCGGATCACCCGCGCGGTCATCTCATCGCGCGACTGGTTGAAGTGCGAGTGCACCGACGCCACGGTGATGTCGAAGCCCGACAGGAACTCTTCGTCCCAGTCCACCGAACCGTCGGGGCCGATGTTGAGCTCGGTGCCGTGGAGCAGACGCATCTTCGGATAGCTGGACTGGAGCTTGGCGACCTGCACGCGCTGGGCCAGGATCTTCGCGTCGGTCATCCGCTGCATCGCGAGGTCGGGTGCGTGGTCGGTGACGGCGTAGTAGGCATACCGGTGTTCGGCGGCCGCCTCGAGCATGCGGTCCAGGGTCGCGAGTCCGTCGGTGAGGTTGGTGTGCGTGTGCAGGTCCCCGCGGATCTGCTGCAGCGTGATCAGGTCCGGCAGGTCGCCGGCGAGCGCAGCCTCGATCTCGCCACGGTCCTCGCGCAACGTGGGTTCGATGTACGGCAGGCCCAGCGCCTCGTAGACCTCCGCCTCGCTCTCGGCGGCAAGGAGATCGCCCGAGGCCGCCTCGAACAGACCGTATTCGTTGAGCTTCAGGCCTTTGCGCACCGCCATCTCACGGATCCGGATGTTGTGCGCCTTGGACCCGGTGAAGTAGATCATCGCGGCGCCCCACGC
>JBKPMF010000041.1:0-4669 GCA_046732015.1 Actinomycetota bacterium | reverse complement strand
GCCTGGGCCCGCGGGCCGAGGAGTACCAGGAGATCGTGGGCTATCACCTTGGGCAGGCCCACCGATACCTGCGCGAACTCGGCTCACAGGATCCGCGACTCGACGAACTCGCCGCCCACGCGGCCGAGCGGCTGGGAGCGGCCGGCCGTCGGGCCGCCGACCGCGGCGACGCACCGGCCGCCCGACGGCTCTTCGAGCGCGCGATCGAACTCGCCCCAGATCCGGCTGTCCGTGCGGACGATCGCCTCTGGCTGCTCGGCATCCTGCAGGACCTGGGCGATCGGGCCCGCCTCCAGGCCACCCTTCGACTGGCGCGGGAGGACGTCCTGGCGGCTGCCGACGACGGCCTCAAGGCTCGCCTGGGTGTCGTTGACGCCTACCAACGACTGCTCTCTGACCCCACGTCGGTGACCCTGGACGAGTTGCAGGCGTCGTTCCGGGATCACGGCGCCACGCTCACGTCGCTCGGCGACGGATGGAACGCCGCGAGCGCATTGTCCGGCGAGGCACTGGTGGGGTGGTTCGCGGGCGATGCGGCCAGCATGTTGAGGGCCGCCGAAGATGCGCTCGCGATCGCCCTGGAGCAGGGGAACCGCCGGGTGGTGGCGATCGCGTCGACGTACGTCTGCCTGGCGCTCGAGCGTGGGCCGACACCGTACGAAGGCGCCCTCGAGCGCATCCGCGAACTGGCGCCGCAGATGGACACCGACCGGTTCTCCTTGGCGACGCTCCTGATGACCCAGGCCGACTTCCAGGCCACGATGGGCCGCTTCGACGAGGCAGGCCGAGATCTCGCCACGGCCTCGGCCACCTTCAGCGAGCTGGGCCAGGAGCGGTGGATGAACTTCGTCACCGCGATCGGCGGGCACATCGCCGAGCTGGACGGTCGTCTCGACGATGCCGAAGCGGCAGCCAGGGAAGCCCTCGAATCCCTGGAACGGCAAGCCGATCTCGCCAACGCCCTGGTGCTCGCAGGCGACCTGGCACGCATCCTCAATCGGCAGGGACGGCACGAGGAGGCCGAGGCAGTGGCCCTCAGCGTGAGCGATCGCGCTCCTGCCTACGACCTCGAGGCCCAGGCGCAGTGGCGGACTGAGGCTGCGAAGGCCATGGCACACACACGTCCGGAGGAGGCCCAGCGCCTGGCAGCCGAGGCGGTGGAGCGCGCCGGGCAGACCGACTTCGTCACCTTGCAGGCCGAGGCGCGGGCGGCCGAGGCCGAGGTGCTGGTCGCGTCCGGCGACATGGACGCGGCGCGCGTCGCCTGGCGGCAGGTTCTGGACCTCCGAACCGCGAAGGGTGACGTGATGGGAGCTCGGCGCGCCGAAGCCGCCCTGGAGGGCGTGGCCTCCCGATAGGGTCCTCGCTAGTGCCGGCCGTCGGTGAACAGCGTGTCCGAGTGCAGGATCGCGTCGAACCGCGGAAGGTCTTCGAAGACGGCGTTCGCCACCGTGGTGAAGTCCTCGCCGCCGAGTTGGACCAGCACGTCCCACTTGCCGAAGATCACCGAGGCCCCCTTGAAGGTGGAACCGATGGGGCCTTCTGGGTCGGCGAGGTCGTCGAGGAGTTGCGGGATCGCGCCGGGCTGCACCCTCAGTTTCGAGATCGCGATGATCTCAGGGGTGTCACGCTTCACTCCCTGACGGTTGCCGTTGCGATTGCTGGTGTCCTTCTCGATGCAGTGATCGCAGTGGACCCCGAGCTTCCAGAGCTTGTTGGCGATAAGGTCCTGCAGTCCTCGGAGGTCATCGGGATCGTCCAACCGGACATGCACGAACCCCAGCGAGCTCCCGACCGTCTCGGCCGCGAAGATCACCTCACCGTCCGGGGGCGGACCCACAGCCCGCAGATCGTTGATCACGGTGCGGATGTTCCTGCCCGGATCCAGCTCGTTGATGAAGATGAACGCGTGCAGGCCGGTGTACTTGAACTCGTCTTCGACGCTGACCATGAGGTCCCTCCCCGGACGTGGTTGGTGCACAGGTTCCACCTTCACCGCGTCTCGATGCAACCTGGCGGGGGCCTGGCTCGTAGGCTGGGACCATGGCTACCGGATCCAGCGCCACCACCCGGCGTCGCGCCTTCCTCGGGATCATCGCCGCGCTGGTGCTGGCGATCGGCGCGTTCACGCTGTTCGCCCCCCGTGACGAGGCGACGCCCCCCGCCGTGCCCGCGCGTTCCGTGGAAGGCGACGGCGTCGGCACCGCGGTGGCAGCCGATGCCCCGGCCGTGCAGAGCCCGCCCGCCTACCTCGCGTGGATGTCCGGCGGGTTCCCCGCGGACGTGCGAGCGAAGGCCCGCACGCTGGATGGGCTCGAGTCGACGGTGGTGGTGGCCGGCGATACCCGGTGGATGACGCGTTCGCTCGACGCCGAGGGCGAGGTCGTCGACGAACCCAAGGCCTCGTTCGCGATCCCGATCGACGCGTTCGCGGTGAACCCCGTTGAGTACGAACCGTTCCTTCCTGAGGAGCTCCGCGGCGAGGTGATCGATGCGCTGAACGATGGCCTCGGCGTGTTGAGTACTCGGAGCGCCGCCATGCGGAACATCGGCGTGGGCGGGGTGATGGAGTTCGGCGGCGAGCACGTGCGGATCGGCGCGATCGCGCCCGACGAGGCGATCGGCTGGAGCGAACTGCTCGTGTCCCGTGACGTCGGCGCGCCGCTGGGCATCAGGGACGATCGCTACCTGCTCGCATTGGCGGACGGCACACCGAGCGAGGACCGATTCGCCGACACCGTGGGCACGCTGCTCCCCGAAGGCACCGCATTGCGCGTGGTGAAGCCGGGCGGGAGCGAGTTCATGCGCGTGGCCAGCGGCGTCAACCCACCCATCGTGCTGAAGGAGGTGTTCGGGGAATTCGCGGCCCGGCCCGACGCCGACGATCCGGCGATCCTCACGATCGAACCGTCGTGGGTAGCCAGCCACATCGACACGCGGGTCGTTCCCATCCTGGGAAGGGTGACCTGCAACGAGGCGTTCTTCCCCGCGCTGCTGAAGGCCCTCCGAGAGGTGGAGCGAGCGGGGCTGTCGAGCGTGCTCCAGACCTACAACGGCTGCTGGAACGCGCGGACGGTGGCCCGAAGTCCGACGGCGCCGCCCTCGTTCCATGCCTACGGCGCAGCGATCGACATCAACGCCGCCTCGAACGCCTACGGGGCCGTTCCCACGATGGATGAACGCGTGGTGGCGATCTTCGAGCGATACGGGTTCAACTGGGGCGGGGACTTCCTGGTCCCCGACGGCATGCACTTCGAGTATTGGCAACCGATGGAGTCGGCGGCATGAGAGATCTCGGTCCCAGGTCGATGACGGTGACGCGGCGGCAGGTGCTGGCCGGTGGTGCCGTGGCAGCCGCGGCCCTGGCGCTGCGGCCGGTGCGATCGCTGGCGGTCGGCGTCCCTGCGGAGCACCTGGCTCCACCGAGCGGCCTGGAATCGTTCGTCCTCGATCGCATGAGGGCCGGTCGACTGCCGGGCGTGTCGGCCGCGATCGTGCGAGACGGACAGCTGTGGTCTCGAGGCTTCGGCGAGGCGAACCTGGCGCGGAACCACCACGTCGACAACGGCACGTTGTTCATGCTGGCGTCCATCTCCAAGACCGTGATCTGCACCGTCGTGATGCAGGCGGTCGAGGACGAGTTGTTCGCCCTGGACGACGACGTCGACGACGTGCTGCCGTTCTCGGTGCGCATCCCGGCGTTCCCCAACCGGAAGATCACGGCGCGTCAGCTGCTGACGCACACCTCGTCGATCCGCGACCGGTGGCCGGTGTGGGACGACCTGTATTCGCAGGGCGATTCCCCGATCGGGCTCGGTGAGTTCCTGGAGGGCTACCTGGTGCCCGGCGGTGAGGACTACCGGGCGGGCAACTTCTACGGGTTCGCGCCAGGAAAGAACTATCGCTACTCCAACGTGGGCGCGTCGTTGGCTGCCTACCTGGTGGAGGCCGCGAGCGGCACGGGGTTCGACGAGTGGTGCGACGATCGGATCTTCGAGCCCTTGGCGATGACGCGAGCGGGCTGGCACCTGGCGGACGTCCCTCGGGACGACGTCGCCATGCCCTATCGGTGGTCTCCCGATCTGGACAGGTACGTCCCGTTCGGCCAATACGGCTACCCGGACTATCCGGACGGCGCGCTGCGCACCACCGCGCGTCAACTCTGCCACCACATGGGCATGGTGATGAACGGCGGCGAGTGGAACGGTGTCCGCATCCTGTCGACCGAGTCGGTCCAGGAGATCCGCCGCTCGCAGATCCCCGGCATCGAGAGTGGCCAGGGCCTGATCTGGTACCGGTTCGGTTTCCACGGCCGATCGCTGGTCGGGCACAACGGTGGCGATCAAGGCGTGGCGACCGTGGCCTTCTTCGAGCCCGCAACGGGCATCGGGGTCGCGGTCCTCGGCAACGCCAACTGGCGCAAGGACGGCAACCGCTGGCCTCTCCAGGAGATCATGCAGCGGTTGTTCGTCGACGCCCCCCAACTGCTGGAGATGGGAGCGCCGTGAACGCCGAACAGCCCACCCTCTACTCCGAGCTCGCGCCCTGGTTCCATCTGCTGACGTCGCCGGACGACTACGCCGACGAGGCCACGCAGGCGTTGTCGCTGTTCACCGAAGCGCTCGGTGAACTACCGACCACGATCCTGGAGCTCGGCAGCGGCGGCGGG
>JBKPMF010000040.1:0-10471 GCA_046732015.1 Actinomycetota bacterium | reverse complement strand
AGTCGAACGAGGTCGCTAGGGTCGCGATCCCGGACTGAGCGGCTCAGGCCTCGGCGGGCGGGGGCAGCCGGCGTACCGCCGCCACCAGCGATCGCCGGTGGCGTTCCACCGCCTCGACCGCGTCGGTCGCGAGGGTGGCCGCGCCGTAGCGAACGTCCTCGTAGGCCCTGGTCAGCGCGCGGAAGTCCTCGGCCACCGACGGGTGACGGGCCGACACGTCACGAACGAACTCTGCTGGTGTGGCATCCGGCGGCTTCGGTTCACCGCTGGCATCGAGGGCGTCCAGCGCGTCGGCGTAGGCGCGTCGTACCGCGTCGGCCGAAGGCGCTCGACGGGCAGCCCGGCTCGGTGCTTGTCCGCCGGATGGCTCGCCTGCCGGCAGCACCGTCGCCGAGGCATCGGCGGGAGCATCGAGCGGCGAGATCGCGCGCGATGGGGTCGCCCGGAACCGGCGGAACAGCATGATGGCGACGGCGGTGACGCCGACCAGGAAGAGGAACCCCACGACGCGAGCGAACCCGCCGCCACCCCCGTGGGGGTCGGCCCGATCGGCGGCGGCGCGGCTGGCCTCCTGACTGCTGCGTCGGATCCGATCCAACAGATCGGCGGCGCCCTGGGTGTCGAGGTCGGCCTGCTCGAAGGCCCAGAAGACCGGACGGAGGAGCTGGGCCACCGTCCAGGCCAGCGCTCCGACGACGGCGCGACCCACCGGCGCGACCCAGCTCGCCAGCCGGTCGATGCTGCCGGCGGTGAGGACGGCCACGACCGCGACCGCGCCGAGCCCGATCGCGAGCCTTCCGCTGTGACGGATCCACGACGACGCTTCCACCACGCCCTGGTCGGCCCACACCACCACGCCGCGGCTCGCCAGGGATGCCGCGAAGAACACGGGGATCACCATGACGAGCGTGGGACCCCAGCTCCGCTGGATGCTGCCCGACGCCAGGGCCTCGAGCCCCACGACGATCCCGCCGACCCACAGCGAGACGGTGTCGGGTTCGCGCCAGTCGCGCAGGCCCAGCATGGCCACGCGGAAGGCCACGGCGACGCACACGAGCACCGCGATCACGGCGGTCTGCATCGTGCCCCGACCGATCACCAAGCCGACGACCACCGCGCCGACGACGCAGGCCGGGCCAGCGAGCTCAGATCCACGAACGCTCCAGGTGGCCAGCGACGCACCCACGAACACGATCGCGAACGCCGGCACGAAGATCGGCAGGTCCACGCCGATCACCCCGGCGCCGTCCAGCAGCAGGTGCACCACCAGCGAGATCACCACGGCCTCGGCGGTCGCGGCGAGCAGCAGCGCCAGCGGGCGAGCACGCGTCGTCATGAGGCCAGACCCTCGTCCCTGCGACCGGGGTCGACGTGGGTGACGTCGATGCCCCGCCGGCGCAGCCCTTCCATCTCGTGGCGCAGCGCCTGGCCCGGCGCCCACGACACCACGACCACCGAGCTGCGTCGCGTCAGGCCACGGCCGAGTTCCCGCAGCACGGGGGCGAGGTCGGTGGTGGGTTGGCTCGGCATCCGAGCCAGCGCCGCGAACAGCGCGGCTTCGTGCCCGATCGCGGTGGAAGGCCGGACCCGCAACGGCCCACGGCCCCGCCGCAGGTGGGTGTTGGCGACCACGCCTGTGCGCCATCCGGCGTCGATCGCCCGCAACGCGAGGGAGGCCGTCCACGCGATCGCCGCTTCGGCCGAGTCCCCGTCGACCGCGCGCCAGAAGGGCTCGCCCATCGACAGGTCGATCGCCAGCAACACCTCGGCCGAGCGTGTGGGTTCGAACCGCTTGGTCTGCAACGTCCCCGCGTGCGCCGAAGCCCGCCAGTGCACCTGGCGCATCGGATCGCCGGGCTCGTAGTCCCGCACCCCGGCGAAATGTTCGCGATCTTCGAACAGGCGCGCGCCGGCCCGGGGACGGCCGAACGGCAACGCGCGGGCCACCGCCGCGGCGGCCTCACCCCGTGCCCTGGGCATGGCCAGCAGGGGGGTGGGCACCTGGACCTCGCGACGCACCGGCGCCAGGTCGAACGGGTCCGAGAGGTCCACCGTGACGGTGTCGAGCCAGAACTCGCCGCGTTCCCTGGGGAAGACCGGCAGCGCGAACGTGGCCTCGCTCCGAGCGTCCAACGAGAGCCGGAGGCGGTGACCGCGGAACGCGGTGGGCGCGGGATCGGGTTCGGCGAGCAAGCCCTCGGGCAACGGGAGGCTCACCCGGATGATGGGTACGGGCAGCCGCCGGCGGTTCTCGATCCGGACGCGCACCTGCGCGGTCTCGCCCAGGAACACCCGCGCGGGTTCGAAGGCCACGTCCACCGTGACACCGGCGCTGAGGCTCCCGACCCACCATCGGAGGCCGCCGGCCAGCACCGCCACGGCGGCGGCCCACACCAGGAGCGCGGCGGCATCCCAGGCGGCGCCGAGCAGGGCGGCGGCCGCCGCGATCCCTACCGCCGCCCGCCGCCGCTCCCGGGTGTCCGTGGCTCAGCCCTCGGAGGACTCGGTGGGCACGGGGACCGAGCCCATCACCTCGCGCAGGATCTCCTCGGCGGTGCGGTCGCGGATCCGCGCGTCGGTCGTGGGCACGATGCGGTGGCCGAACACGGGGTCGACCAGGGTCTTCACGTCGTCGGGCAGCACATAGGCGCGGCCGTCCAGCAGGGCGTTGGCCCGGGCGGCATCACCCATCTGCTCCACCGCGCGAGGACTCACGCCGACGGCCAGTTCGGGGTGGACGCGGGAGGCGTTCGCGATCGCCACCACGTACCGGCGGACCGGGAGCTCCATGCGCACGGTGGCGACCTGATCATGGAGCGCGGCGAGGGACGGTGCGTCGACGACCGGCGCGGCGTCGATCTCCCGGCTGCGCGTCCCGTCGAGGATCCGCTCCTCGTCGGCCGGCTCGGGATAGCCCAGGCGAACGCGCAACAGGAACCGGTCGAGCTGGGCCTCCGGCAGCGGGAACGTGCCCTCGAGCTCGACCGGGTTCTGGGTTGCGAGCACGAAGAAGGGCTGCGGCAGCGGGTAGGTGGTGCCGTCCACCGTCACCTGGCCCTCCTGCATCGCCTCCAGTAACGCCGCCTGGGTCTTCGGCGTGGCGCGGTTGATCTCGTCGGCCAGCAGCACCTGGGCGAAGAGCGGGCCGGGGCGGAACTCGAAATCGTTGGTGCGCAGGTTCAACACGCTGGTGCCGGTGATGTCGGTGGGCATCAGGTCGGGGGTGAACTGCACCCGTTGGAACGACAGGTCGAGCATGCCGGCGAGCATGCGCACCAGGGTGGTCTTGCCCACGCCGGGCACGTCGTCGATCAGGACGTGCGACCCGGTGAGGATGCCGATCAGCACCAGTTTCAGTGGCTCCCGCATGCCGAACAGGCGCGCATCGACCCTGGTCGTGAGTTCCTCGTGGAAGGCGCGCGCCGCCGATGCCTGGGCCATCGCGCCAGCATAGGGCCACGGTCGGGGCGGCCGGGCCCTCGAGCGTGTAATCATCATTACCCAACGGGAATAGGTTCGCACCGGGGGACCGTTCTGGGGGGTGGAACCTCCATCGAAGACAGAGACACCTGAGAAAGAGGCCCTCGATATGCCCGACATCGACATCGACGTCCTTCCGTTGCTGCCCCTCACCACCGGGGTCGTGCTGCCCGGCATGGTCGTCACCCTCACCCTGGAATCCGACGAAGCTCGCGCCGCCGCCGAGGCCGCGAGCGACACCGCCGAGCGCACGATGCTGCTGGTCCCCAAGGTGGACGGTCGCTACGCCCGCGTCGGCACGATCGCCAAGATCGAAGACCTCGGCCAGACCCGGAGCGGCGTCGAGGCCCTGGTGATCCGCGGGCTCTCGCGCGCCGTCGTGGGCGTCGGCGTGCCCGGCACCGGCGAGGCGCTGTGGGTGCAGGCCGAGCCCGTCGACGAGCCCGAGCCCAGCGCCGGGGCCAAGGAGCTGGCCCGCGAGTACCGCGCCGTGGTCGAGAACATCGTGGAGTCTCGCGGCGTGCCGCAGGTGGCCGAGTTCCTGCGGGGGATCGCCGACCCCGGCCAGATCGCCGATACGGCCGGGTACTCGCCCGACCTGTCCTTCGAGCAGAAGATCGAGATCCTGGAGACGGTCGAGGTCGAGGCCCGCCTCGAGCTCGTCGTGGGCTGGGCCAAGGACACGCTGGCCGACCTGGAGCTGAAGGACAAGATCCGCACCGACGTCAGCGAAGGCATGGAGAAGCGTCAGCGCGAGTTCCTGCTGCGTGAGCAGATGAGCGCGATCCGCAAGGAGCTGGGCGAGGACGGCGAGGAAGACGTCGTCGGCGAGTACCGCCAGAAGGTCGCCGACGCCGGCATGCCCGCCGACGTCCTCGAGCAGGCGGAGAAGGAACTGGGCCGGCTGGAGCGCATGTCCGAGCAGTCGCCTGAATACGGCTGGATCCGGACCTACCTCGACTGGCTGATCGACGTGCCGTGGAACGTGCGCACCGAGGACAACTTGGAGATCACCGAGGCGCGCGCCGTGCTCGATGCCGACCACGAGGGCCTGCAGGACGTGAAGGACCGCATCCTGGAGTACCTGGCCGTGCGCAAGCTCCGTGCCGAGCGCGGGCTGGGCGAGGCCACCGGGCGTGGGTCGGGTGCGATCCTCACCCTGGTGGGACCTCCCGGCGTGGGCAAGACCTCGCTGGGGGAGTCGGTGGCGCGCGCCCTCGGACGTAAGTTCGTGCGCGTGTCGCTGGGCGGCATCCACGACGAGGCCGAGATCCGCGGCCACCGTCGCACCTACGTCGGGGCCCTGCCCGGACGGATCGTCCGCGCCCTGAAGGACGCCGGTTCGAAGAACCCGGTGATGATGCTCGACGAGATCGACAAGGTGGGCACGGACTGGCGCGGCGACCCCTCGAGCGCGCTGCTGGAGGTGCTCGACCCGGCGCAGAACCACACGTTCCGCGACCACTACCTCGACGTCGACCTCGACCTGTCCGAGGTGTTGTTCATCACCACGGCCAACGTGGCCGAGACGATCCCCGGGCCGTTGTTCGACCGGATGGAAGTGATCCGGATCGACGGCTACACCGAGGAGGAGAAGGTCGCGATCGCCAAGCACCACCTGGTGGCCCGGCAGCGCGAGCGCAACGGCCTGCGTGAGGACGAGGTCGTGTTCACCGACGACGCGCTCCGCGTGATCGTGGGCGACTACACGCGCGAGGCCGGCGTCCGCAACCTCGAACGCGAGCTGGGGAAGGCGCTGAGGAAGGTGGCAACCACGATCGCGGCCGGCGACGCCGAGACGCCGCTCACGATCGACGCCGCCGACGTCCGCACCTACCTGGGACGCCAGAAGTTCTTCTTCGAGGCGGCCGACCGCACGGCGGTGCCCGGCGTGGCGACCGGCCTCGCGGTCACCGGCGTGGGCGGCGACGTGCTGTTCATCGAGGCGAGCCGTGAAGACGACGGCGAGCCGAGGGACGGGCTGACCCTGACCGGCCAGTTGGGTGACGTGATGAAGGAGTCGGCGCAGATCGCGCTCAGCTACGTGCGCTCGCACGCCGCCGAGCTGGGGATCGAGCCCGCGCGGCTGCGTGGCCGCTTCCACGTGCACGTGCCTGCCGGCGCGGTGCCGAAGGACGGTCCCAGCGCCGGTGTCACGATGACCACCGCGCTGGTGTCCCTGCTCAGTGACACGCCGGTGCGCTCCGAAGTGGGCATGACCGGCGAGGTCACGTTGCAGGGGCGGGTGCTGCCGATCGGCGGACTGAAGCAGAAGGTGTTGGCCGCCCACCGGGCCGGCCTCAGCGAGGTGATCCTGCCCAAGCGCAACGAAGGTGACCTGGACGACGTGCCCGAGCAGGTGCGCGAACAGATGGCCTTCCACGTGGCCGAGGACATCGGTCAGGTCCTGGCCGTGGCGCTGGGCGCGGGGGGCGAGCCGGAGGTGGCCCGCCCCGACGCCGCCTAGGTAGAGTGCCGCCCGTGCGGATCACGGTGTTCGGCGCCACGGGGCGAACCGGCCGGTTGCTGGTCGGACTGGCGATGGAACGCGGTCACGAGGTGACCGCGTTCCTGCGTGAGGGATCCGATCCCACGCCGGTGGCCGAGGCACGGGTCGCCTTCGGCGACCCGTGCGACCCCGCCGCGATCGCGAAGGCGCTGGCCGAGGCCCGGCCGGAAGCGGTGATCTCGGCGATCGGCCCCATCGCCGGTGTCACCGAGACCGAGGTTTCCGAGGCGATCGGTGCCATCGTCGCGGTGATGACGGATGCGGGCCCGTCCCGGCTGGTGATCGCCTCGAACGCCGTGGTGTTCTCCGACGAGGCGCTCACGGGCGAGTTCGCCGATGTGGGCGCCGAGCATCGCCGGAACCTGGCGCTCCTCCGGGACAGCGCGTTGGACTGGACCGCGCTGGCTCCCGAGCTGCTGCGCGACGACGGCGCCACCGGGAGCTTCGTGGCCAAGGTGGAGGCGCCGCCCCCCGGTCCGACGATCGCTCGCGCCGACCTGGCGCTCGCGCTGCTCGATGCCCTCGACCGCCCCGATTGGATCGGGCGCGCGATCGGGATCAGCAGCTGAATCGGGCGTTCAGCGCCGCCGCACCACGTAGGTGCTGAGCCGTACCCCGTCCACGTCGGCGGGCGAGCCCGTGTCGAACGACAGCGTCGAGCCGTCGGCCGGCCTGAGCGCACCGATCACCTCGGCCGTCACCAGGAGCCGGTCCGCCTCCGCGAGGCCGGCCAGCGCCGCCGCGGTGCGCGCGGCCCTGGAGGCGGGCCCGACGTCCTCGAGGGCGTCCTGGGTGATGTGGGCCCCGGCCGTGGCGCTGCCGCTCGAGCGGGCCGCCTCGCCCAACAGGTCCATCGTGGCCAGGATCGCGGCGTGGGCGTCGTGGACCATCGCCAACGCCGTGTAGCCCTGGACGAGTCGGATCTCAGCGGCGAGCGGCCCCAGGTACCGCTCCAGGATCGAGCTGGTGTCAGGGTCGCTCGGTTGGGCTTCCGAACCCCATCCGGGCAGCCCGGCGAGATCGAAGTACAGCACCACCACGGGGCTCGGCGCCGGCTCGTCCGTATCGGAGCGTGCCTCGGCGTGGACGAGCTCCTCGTCGAGGTCGAGGTCGGGGAGCTCGGTGGCCGCGTTCGTTCCCATCGGGTGGGTATCGGCCGCCAGGTCCCGGGACTGGAACGCTCGACGCCCCGCGTGCCAACGAGGTGACCGGCCCTATGCTGCCGAACCTATGCTGGAAACGATGCCCGACCCGACCCCGCCGTGCTCGAGCTGATCGACCTGCGCCGCCGATTCGGCGACGTCACCGCGCTGGACGGTGTGTCGTTCTCGGTGCCCGAGGGCTCGATCGTAGGGTTCGTGGGGCCGAACGGCGCCGGCAAGACCACCGCGATGCGCATCGTGCTGGGCGTGCTGGAACCGGATCAGGGGCAGGTCCTGTGGCGTGGGCAACCGGTCGAGGCCGTCACCCGGCGCCGGTTCGGCTACATGCCGGAAGAGCGAGGCCTCTATCCCAAGATGCGGGTGCAGGAACAACTCGTCTACCTCGCCAGGCTGCATGGGCTCTCGGCCACCGACGCGCATCGGCGGGCGCGCGAGACGATGGAGGTGCTCGGCGTCGACGGGCGCGCCGACGATCGGGTGGAGAGCCTGTCCCTGGGCAATCAGCAGCGGGTGCAGCTGGCAGCGGCGCTCGTGCACGAGCCCGACGTGCTGGTGCTGGACGAGCCGTTCTCGGGGTTGGATCCGGTGGGCGTCGATGTCCTCGCCGGGGTGCTCCGGCGCCAGACCGTGAACCACGGCGTCCCGGTGGTGTTCTCCAGCCACCAGCTCGAGTTGGTCGAACGGTTGTGCGACGCCGTCGTGCTGATCGACGGCGGGCGGATCGTTGCGCACGGGTCGATCGATGAGCTGCGAGCCAGCCGGGAACGACGCCTGCTGCGGATCGAGATCGCCGGCGCGCCCGAGCGGTGGTTCGAGTCGGTCCCCGGGGTGGTCCTGGAATCCGAGGTCGCCGGCGGGGTGGTGCTCCTGCTCGATGACGGGGTGGATGAGCAGCGCGTGCTGGATCTCGCGCGAGCCTCCGGTGACGTGACCCACTTCACGCGCGTGCGCCCCGGCCTCGCCGAGCTCTTCCGCGAGGTGGTGGGCGCATGAGCGAACCGCGGAGCGACGTGCGCATCACCGACCGGGGGATGTGGCTGGTGGTGGCCAGACGCGACTTCTGGGTGCGGTTGCGCGACCGCGGGTTCGTGATCTCCACCGCGATCACGCTCGTCGTGCTGTCGATCTTCATCCTGCTGCGCGCCTACACGGGTGACGATGCGCCTTCGTTCCGCCTAGGCATCGTCGAGTCGGGGGTCTCCGCCGTCGCCGATGCCTCGGACGTCGAAGCCGCGGGGGAGCGGCGGGGCGTGGACGTGACCACCGTCCCCTACGACGATGCGGCCGCCGCCGAGCAGGCCCTGCGCGACGGGGAGATCGACGCCGCGCTCGTCCACGGTGACGATCTGGAGGGACGCACGTCGGTGCCACCGCAACTCGCCCAGATCGTCCAGGACGCCATGGTGCGAGCACGCATCCAAGCGGCGCTCGCCGACGCTCAGGTGCCCGCCTCGACGATCGACGAGGTGTTGAACCAGCCCGCGATCCAGGTCCGGACCGTCGAGCCCGTCGACCCCAACCGCGACGCGAACGCCGGCATCGCGTTCATCGGCGTGCTGCTCGCGTATGGGCAGCTGTTCGGCTACGGGGTGTGGGTGGCCACCGGCGTGATCGAGGAGAAGTCGTCGCGGGTGGTCGAGGTGCTGCTGTCGGCGATCCGGCCCCGGCAGCTGCTGGCCGGCAAGATCGCGGGGATCGGTGCTTTGGGTATCTGTCAGCTGGCGTTCATCGCCGCGTTCGCGATCGGTCTGGCCATGATCACCGGCGCGATCGACCTGCCCGCCACGGCGATCGGTACCGCGCTCATCGTCCTCACGTGGTTCGTGATGGGGTTCGCGTTCTACGCGGGCCTGTTCGCGGTCTCGGGCTCGCTCGTCTCACGCATGGAGGAGCTGCAGAACGCGATGGTGCCGATCAACCTGTTGATCTTCGCGTCGTTCTTCATCTCGATCGGTGCGCTGGAGAACCCGGACTCCACGCTGTCGGTGGTGGCCTCGATCCTGCCGTTCTCCTCGGCGCTGGCGATGCCGGTGCGCATCGTGCTGGGCTCGGCCACGCCCCCGCAGATCGTGGCGTCGATCGCGGCGTTGCTGATCTCGATCGCGATCACGATCCCCCTGTCTGGACGTCTGTACGCGGGCGCGATCCTGCGTACGGGAGCACGCGTGAAGCTGAAGGACGCCTGGCGCGCCGCGGCGTGACGCTCGGCAGGATGCACAGGTTCGTGTCTCGGCTCGCGGCTAGGGTTGAGGTCGATGGCCCCGACCTCCTGGACCCGCGAGAACGTTCGGCACGCCGCCTCCCTCTTCCGCTACGACCGGTATCCCGCCGCCACCGTCTACGACAGCCTCGGGACGGAGTTCTTCCTCGCGCTGGCCCCGGGTTGGCTCAACCTGGGGCTCTGGGAGGGCGACGGGTCCGACCCGGGTGAAGCGCCGGTCGCCGTACGGCGCTTGGTGGAACGCTTGGCCAGCGAACTCCCGATCGGTGGCGATGTGCTCGACGTCGGCAACGGGCTCGCCGAGCAGGATCCGTTGATCGCTGCGGTGAGCCAGGCCGGTAGCCTGACGGCCCTCAACATCACGCTGTCACAGTTACAGGCGGGCGCCGCCAGGCTCGCCGAGTCGGGCGCCCGCCCGGTGAACGCCGACGCTACGCGGATGCCGTTGCGGAGCGGCTCGTTCGACGGACTGATCAGCGTCGAGGCAGCCTTCCACTTCCCCTCCCGGGCGCGGTTCTTCTCCGAGGCTTTCCGGCTCCTGCGTCCGGGCGGAGTGCTGACGATGTCCGACATCCCCACCAGGCGCCTGCCGCGCGGACCGCGCGAGATCGTGGCCGCGCTGACGCAGCTCCGCGTCTGGGGCCTGGGCGTCAACGCGGCCGCCACCGAGGGCGAGATCATCGCGCTGGCGCTCGATGCCGGTTTCGTCGACGTGCGCACCGAGCTGGTGGGCAGGCGCACGATCGCGCCCGCACTTCGATTCGCGCGCGACCGCCTGGATCGAACGCACGGCGAGGTGCCGCGCACCTACGACCTCGCCGTGCGGTTCCTCCTCGCCCAGGTGGACGTGATCTGGCAGCACGGCATGATCGACTACCTGCTGCTGCGGGCGACGAAACCGGCCGGCTAGCCCGCGATGGGCCAGCCGAGTTCTCAGTTGCTCTTGTTGGGAAGCTGCGGGATCAGCCAGTGGACGAGGTCGCTCGGGCTGCGGGTCTGCATCCAGAGCTTCCCCGGACCGGTGAACGTCGCCACCAGGCCTTCGCCCGACAGCAGGGTGGACTTCCAGCCACCCACCTTGTTCACCTGGTAGCCGAT
>JBKPMF010000039.1:0-7614 GCA_046732015.1 Actinomycetota bacterium | reverse complement strand
ACGGTGACCCGCAGGCCGTCGCCGATGCCCTTTCGGGTGCCGTGGCAGACTCCGGCCTGGTGACCTACGCCATCTCACCGGCCAACAGCACGAACGTGTTCGTCGTGCTGCCGGACACCGCGTCGGCCAACAACCTCACCGACATGAGCAGCCTTGCCGCTGTGGCCCCGCAGATGACCCTGGGAGCGCCGCCGGACTGCCCGAAGGCCGATTTCTGCATCCCCGGCCTGAAGGACACTTACGGCATCGAGTTCGGTGAGTTCAAGCCGCTCGACTTCGGAGGGCCCAAGACCGTGTCCGCGCTTGACAGCGATGCGGTGCAGGTGGGCGAGCTCTTCTCGCTCGACCCCACGATCACCGACAAGGGCTACGTGGTGCTCACCGACAACGAGAACCTCCAGGCGAACGGGAACTTCGTCCCGGTCGTGCGTGAGGAGGTCGCCAGTGAGGAACTGGGCGCGCTGCTCGACAGCGTCACCACGACCCTCACCGACGACAACATGCGCGAGATGGTGGGTCAGGTGGTGAACGACAAGCGTGACGTCGAAGACGTCGCGAGCGAGTACCTGACGAACGCCGGCATCATCAGCTCCTAACGTTCCACAGACGCATCGACGCACCGGAGCCCCCGTGCCCGCATCGGGCCCGGGGGCTTCGGCGTTGTCGTACCTCACCAGCCCATGGAGCCGGGGCCGCCCTTGAAAGGGCCGACGACCTCGGGCGTGATCCACCCTCCGTAGAACCCGCCCGGCTGGGCCTCGACCGGCACCCCGTCCACGGTGACCTCGTCGAGGCGGCCGGCGTAGAAGGCCACATGGTCCACGAGGTCGGCATATGCAGGAGCGGGTTCAAGGTAGTACCAGCCCGCTTGCGCGGCGACGCGACCTTCGACGACGACGTCGACGTAGGAGGCGGCGCCCTTCCACTCGCAGAACGAGGCGCCGTCGGCGGCCCGCAGGCAGCCGCGGTCGACGTCGGCAAGCGGTAAGTACCACGTGGGCGGGTGGCTCGTCTCCAGGACCTTCAGCGCACGGGTGGTCTCGGCGACGACCTCGCCCGCGAAGGTCACCACGACCCGCCGTGCATCGGGTGCCAACGCGGGAGGACGGGGATAGTCCCAGACCGATTCTTGGCCGGGGTCGGGTTCGACGTGGATGGGCACAAGGCCAGCTTCGTACAGGTTGGTGCGAACGACTACGCGCAGGGGCCGACGGTGGACTGGACCGCCATGTGGTCCGAACCCGGGACCCGGAAGGTCTCGGCGTCGGCCGAGCACCAGTCGAGGGGCATGAGGATCTGATCGATCCGCAGCAACAGGGCTCGCCACAGGCCGTGCCGATAGGTACTGCCCGCCCACCATCCGGTCCGCATCGCGTCGGCGAAGTGGTCGTCCAACATCCGGTAGCCCTCCGAGCGATCGGACAGGTTGAGGTCGCCCGCGACGACGACGGGATCCGTCTCGGCGTCCATGGCCGTCAACAGCTGGCCGAGCAATCGTTGCTGCGCATCGAACGTCGTCTCGTGCGTCGGGTTGAACAGATGCACCACGTACACGATCACGCGTTCGCCGTCGACGTCGAGGGCGGCCCGCATGATGCGATCCTGCGGCAGTCCGTCGGCCAGCGGCAGGACCTCGACCGGCCAGCGCGAGAGGATGCTCTGTTCACTGCTGTTGGCGGAATAGGGGTAGGCGGTCGTGTACTCCTGTAGATGCTCCCAGTAGGAGCGACCCATCTCGACGGAGACGATCACGTCGGCGCCCCGTCCCGTCATCGTCTCGGCGGCCAGGCCGGGCCACTGGCTCGTGTTGAAGACGTTGTCCGACACGATCCGGATCGGGCGGGCAGGTGCAGCGGTGCGCTGCGGCAGTCGCGGGCCGACGATCGCCACCAGGCACACCACGAGCAGCGACAACGCGGTCGCCGCCGCGACCCACCGATGGAAGAAGATGAGGAACGCCCATGCCAGGAAGGCCACGAACGCGATCGCCGGCAGGGCGATGGCGACGGGATCGGTCCAGGCGCCGTGGTCGCGCACGATGAACCACAGCCATGGCAACAGCACCGGGATGACGCCCCACCATGGGAGCGCTCGCGGCGGCGGGAGGTCGGGAGCGAGCGGATCCATGGCCCCGGAGCGTACCCGCGTGGTGTGTCCGCGCTGTGGCAATATCGCGCCCATGAGCGATGCACCCGACTTCCGACTCGAGCACAGCGAGCTGATCTCCGAGGACGAGTTCACCGAGTTCACGTCCACCGATCTCCCGTACTACTCGGACTGGCGTGGGTCGTTCGAGAAGCTGCCGTGGGCCACCGACGACGAGAGCCTGCGCGCCGCGAACGCCGACATCGCCATCGTCGGCGCTCCGTTGGACGAGGGAACCTCGTCGCGCCCAGGTGCCCGGTTCGGCCCCCGAGCGATCCGCATGGCGCCCACCGCCTGGAGCAGCGACTACGCGTGGTCGATCCAGCTCGACGTCGAGCCATACGAACACGTCACGGTCGTCGACGCCGGCGATGCGCCCATCGTCCCCACCCGGTTCGAGCGCGGTCTGCGCGTGATCCACGAGAAGGTGTTCCGGGTGGCGAGCGCCGGGCCGATCCCCATCGTGCTGGGCGGCGACCATTCGATCACCTATCCCAGTGTGGCCGGCGTGGCGCGTCACGTCTGGCCCCGCAAGGTGGGCGTGATCCACTTCGACGCGCACGCCGACACGGGCTCCGACCAGTGGGGGAACCTTTACGGCCACGGTGAGCCGATGCGCCGGCTGATCGAGGAAGGCTGGGTGGCCGGCCCGAACTTCGTCCAGGTGGGCCTGCGCGGCTACTGGCCCGAGAAGGACAACTGGGGATGGATGCGCGAGCAGGGGCTGCGCTGGCACACCATGGTCGAGATCGAGGACCGGGGATCCGAGGCCGTGATCGCCGACGCGATCACCGAGGCCCTCGACGGTCCCGACTGCATCTACCTCAGCGTCGACATCGATGTCGTCGACCCCGGCATGGCTCCCGGCACCGGCACGCCGGAGTCCGGCGGGATGCTGGCTCGTGAACTGCTGCGCGCGGTGCGCCAGATCGTGGGTGCCGTCGACCTTGTGGGGATGGACGTGGTGGAGGTCTCCCCGCCCTACGACAACGCCGAGGTCACGGCCATCCTCGCCCATCGAACGGTGATGGAAGCGATCAGCGCCGTGGCCAAGAAGCGGGCGTAGCCACCGTGCGCCGGTTCGTCGTCCCCGCGGCGGTTCTGCTGTTCGTGATCCTCGCCGGTTTCTGGTTCTCGAACGAGCGGTTCCAGCGGCCCACCTTTCCGTTGGTGATCTCGATGGACGGGTTCTCGTTCGCGACCGAGGAAGCAGCAACCCCGGGAGCCGATCCCCGATGCTCGGATGGGCCGATGCCGGATGAGGCGAGCCCGATCGGTGGTCTCGACGTCTTCCGTGGATCGGGGGTTCCTGCCGATGGAGGGAACCTGGTCGATGGTCTGCTCGGGGGTTGGAGCGGAGAGGTTCGGGCAGAAGAGGGTGGCGGGGTCCTGGGATTGCGATCGAACGGAGCACCGAACCGGTACCAACCCGGATGGTCAAGCATCGCGGTCGTCGACGATGACGGTTGTTGGCTCACTTACTACCTATCGTGATCGCTCCGAGCATGTGGGACGGCGGAGTGGTCTCTGGCATCCTTGAGTCCATGACCGACCACACGAGCGAGATCGCCGACAACCGCAAGCTGTGGGACGCCTGGACGGCGATCCACACCACGGGTGACTTCTACGACGTTCAACGGTTCCGCGACGACCCCAAGGACGTACGCATCGAGCCGTGGGAGCAGGAAGAGGTCGGAACCGTCACGGGCAAGACACTCCTCCACCTTCAATGTCATTTCGGTCTGGACACCCTGTCGTGGGCCCGTCTCGGCGCGGGGCATGTCACGGGCGTCGACTTCTCCGAGCCGGCGATCGCGTTCGCGAACGAACTGGCGACCGAAACCGCCCTCGCCGATCGTTCCCGGTTCGTCGTGTCCAACATCTACGACCTGCCCGGTCCGCTCGAAGGCGAGATCTACGACATCGTCTACACCGGGCGCGGCGCGCTGAGTTGGCTTCCCGACCTCGAACCGTGGGCACGATCTGTGGCCGCCTTCCTGAAGCCCGGCGGCATCTTCTACATCCACGAGGGCCACCCGGTGATGTGGGCCGTCGACGACGACCAGACCGAACCCAACGGGCTGCAGCTCGGCTACGACTACTGGGGCGGCGAGACGTTGTCGTTCCCGGTCGAGGGCTCCTACGCGGATCCCGAAGCCGACGTCGACGCCGATGTCGAGCATGGGTGGAACCACTCGCTCGGCGAGATCGTGACCGTGCTGGCATCCAACGGGCTCCGCATCGAACTGCTCGACGAGAAGCGCCTGCTCGACTGGCCCGCCGCCTTCCTCACCAAGCTCGATGACGACCACTACGGCTTCCCGCCGGGCCAGAAGGGCACGATCCCCCTGATGTACTCGTTGCGAGCACGCAAAGACAGGTAGCGCAAGCTCAAGCGAGGCTTCCGGGCCGTCGAAGCTTCCAACGTGATCGAACCTACGCCCGCACAGGGTGAGGCGACGCACGCGTTCCGTCGGTTGGTCGACAACGTCGAGCTCGTCATCGCCGGCAATAGCGAAGCCGTCCGAACCGCTGCGATCTGTCTGCTGGCAGACGGCAACCTGTTGTTGGAAGGGGTGCCGGGGGTCGGCAAGACGACGTTGGCTCGAGCATTGGCGCGTTCGATCGGGGGGGAGTTCAGCCGGATCCAGGCCACGCCCGACCTGTTGCCCAGCGACATGACCGGCATCAGCGTGTACGACCAGGCGAACGGGGTATTCCGGTTCGTGCCGGGGCCGGTGTTCGCCAACGTGGTGTTGGTCGACGAGATCAACCGCACCACGCCGCGGACGCAGTCGGCGTTGCTCGAGCCGATGGAGGAGCGCCAGGTCACCGTCGAAGGCACGACCTACCCACTGCCCACGCCCTACGTGGTGATCGCCACCGAGAACCCGGTGGAACAGCATGGGACCTACCCGCTGCCCGAAGGCCAGCTCGACCGGTTCGCCATGACCGTGCAGGTGGGCTACCCGCAGGGCTCCATGGCCAGTGACATCGTGCGCCGGCAACTCCTCGACCATCCGCTCCGCGATCTCGAAGCCGTGCTGACGCCCGAGGACGTCCTCGCGGCGCAGCGCGCGGCGCGAGCCGTGCACGTCGACGACGCTGTGCTCGAATACGTGGTCGACCTGGTCGATGCCACCCGGCAGGCGCCCGAGGTGGCCCTGGGTGCGTCGCCTCGCTCGACCGTCGCCCTCACGCGCTGTGCGCAGGCGCGCGCCGTGTCGGAGGGTCGCGACTACGTGCTGCCCGACGACGTGAAGTCCCTGGCCCCGGCGGTCCTGGCCCACCGGCTGATCCCGCGGCAGGCCCGCAGCGGTGCCGAGGTGGGACGCCGCGTGGTGGGACGCATCCTCGACGAGGTCGCGGTTCCGCTCCACGTCGCCGGCGGCTCCGGGCGAGGCTGACGTGCCACGCCTGCGCAAGCGGGCGCTGAGCCTGCTCGCCGGCGCAGGTCTGCTGTTCTTCAACGGGACCAACGTGCAGGCGGGTTGGTTGTTCGTCCTGGCCGCCCTGATCCTGGGCACGGTGGCGGCCGGATGGCTCCTGCCGATCCGAGCGACGAGCGGCGTGACGATCTCGCGACGGGTGCCCGGACGCGTGCACCAGGGCGAGGAGACCCTGGTCGACCTCGAGGTCGAGAACGCCGGACCCCGGGGTCGTCGTGGGCTCATCGTCCAGGACCCGCACCTCGACGCCGTCGACCTGTGGGTCGGGCCGATCCGCGCCGGCGAGCGCACCGACATCACCACGCTGCGGGTCGCGGAGCGGCGCGGTCGCCATGGGCCGGACCGCGTTCGTGTGAAGTCCTCCGCTCCTTTCGGCGTCGCCGAACGCCGGCGATGGGTGGCCGTGGAGGGTTCGACCCTCGTGCTGCCGAAGGTCGAGTCGCTGGGGGCACTCCCGTTCATCGAACCGGCCGCCACGACCGACCACGCGATCCACAGCGCGCCGCGTCGAGGCCAGGGGCCCGAGTATCTGGGGATCCGCGAGTACCGCCCCGGCGACAGCATGCGCCACGTGCATTGGCCTTCGACGGCGCGCACCGGTTCGGTCATGGTTCGAGAGTTCGAACAGGAGCAGACGCGGCGGCTCGCGATCGTGATGGACAACTCCCGGGATGCCGGGCGCACCTGGACACCGCTCGACCGGGCGTGCTCGGCCGCGGCCTCGTTGGCGTTGGCCGCCCTCGCGCAGGGGCACGGGGCGCGGATCGTGACCGGTTCCGACGGTGACGCGGACGTCCTGTCCCGAGCCGACGAGGACGAGATCCTCGAACGACTGGCGCTGGTGGAGGCCGGGAACGATGGCGGGTTCGCCACGATGGTGGCCGAACTCGGCCCGGCGCTCCGCGGGGTGCAAACGGCCGTGGTCGTGTTCCCGACATGGTCCGCGAATGGCCCGGAGACCCTGCCGGCCGCCCTCGAGAGCCTTGCGGAGCAGATCCCACGCGTGGTGGCGGTGCCGGTCGTGGTGGATGCGCGCGACACCACCCGCGACAGCCTGGACGAGGTGGCGATCGCCGGGCTCGAACAACGGATGCGCGCCGCCGGGGCATCGGTCAACGCCTGGCGCGTCGGTGAGACCTTGGCCGCGGCACTCGGGCAGGAACGGCCGGCGCCGTGAAACTCGAGATCCGCAAGCCGTCGGGCCCCACCGAGGATTCGATCACGATCCGTCTGGTGGTGGCCGTCGCGGTCGAGGTGGCCATCCTCGCGGTGGTGACCCAGCCCGGGGCCGTCGAGCCGCTCACGGCGGTCGCGGCGTTGCTGCTGGCTCCGCTGGGCTACCTGTTCTCGTATCACCGTCGGGGTCAGGCGAACGTCATCCTCAAGATCGTGCTGTCGGTGGCGCTGCTCGCGGCGCTGGGTCAGTTCATCGCCGAGGTGCGCCTCGCCACCTCGGTGGATCAGGCGCGGCTGCCGCTGGCGTCCCTGTTCCTGTGGGTGCAGGTGCTGCACGCGTTCGACGTCCCGCGCCGCCGTGACCTCGCGTTCTCGATGGTGTCGAGCCTGATCCTCATGGCCGAAGCCGGGTCCCTGTCGCTGTCCACGTCCTTCGTGGTGTTCCTGGTGCCGTGGGCGGTCCTGGCCGGGGTGTGGCTCTCGCTCTCCTCGCGCCCGAGGCCGGATCAGGTGACCACGCCGATCTCGGTGCGTCGTGTCGCGCCGTCGGTGAAGCCTCCGCGGCTGGCGCCGGCGCGATCGGTGGCGATGACCACGACCGCGGCACTGATGGCGGCGTTCCTGCTGTTGCACGCGATGCCGCGCGTTCCGGGATCACTGGTGAAGGCTCCGCCGTTCTCCTTGGCCGGCGCGCCCTCGCCCGTGATCGGATTCGATGGCAGCGTCGACAACCCGGGCCTGCCCGCCGATCCGGGCGTCCGCGTGGTCGATTTCGCCTCCGGGGCTTATCCGGGATTCAGCGACGTGGTCGATCTCCGGGCCCGCGGACAGCTGAGCGATGAGC
>JBKPMF010000038.1:0-21201 GCA_046732015.1 Actinomycetota bacterium | reverse complement strand
AGCTCGAGGAGTTCGACGGCCGGATGCTGTGGATCACCCGCAAGGGTGCGATCCATGCCGGCGTGGGTTCGCGTGGGCTGATCCCGGGCAGCATGGGCCAGCGTTCATACGTCGTGCGTGGACTGGGCAATGATGCGTCCTACCGGTCGAGCTCGCACGGGGCCGGTCGCCGGATGAGCCGCACGAAGGCTCGCAAGACGCTGTCGGTGGAGACGCTGGAACAGCAGATGGCGGGCCGCTCGTGGCAGGCATCGGACGCGCTCGCGCTGCTCGATGAGCATCCCGACGCCTACAAGCCGATCGACCAGGTGATGCGCGACCAGGCCGACTTGGTCGAGATCGAGCACGAGCTCGAGGCGCTCGCGAACTACAAGGGGATCGAGCGCATCCGCCAGCGGAAGCAGCAGCGCGCATCCGCGAGCGGCGAGCAGCAGCGCGAAGCCGACAGCAGCGAGCAGTAGCGCTCGAGGGCGCGGCGGTCCGGACTACCGGGGCGTCGCGCCCTCGGCGGGCTCGTCTCCGGAGGCGTCGCCCGAGACGTCGGCGTCTTCGGCGAGGGCGTAGGCCCCCGATCGGACGGCCTCGATGATCTCCCGCGCCTTCGCCTCGTGCTCGGCCGGCACCCACAGGTACGTGGGACCCATGCGATAGGGGCCTTCGGATTCGCCTTTGAGCATCACGGAGATGCCCTCGGTCTCCAATCGGCCCTGCATCAGCAGTCCGTCGGTGGTGTCGGCACTCGCGTAGACCTGCACCAATCGTTCCTCATCCATGGTTCCATGGTCCCACGTGAACGACGTACCTGAGGTCCTGTTCGTCTGCGTGCACAACGCCGGGCGCAGCCAGATGGCGGCAGGGCTGCTCGCGAAACACGCCGACGGACGCGTCAAGGTCCGATCGGCGGGGAGTGCGCCCGCCGAGGAGATCAACCCGGCGGTCGTGTCGGCGATGGCCGAGGTGGACGTCGATCTGTCGACCGAACACCCCAAGCCGCTCACCGACGCATCCGTAGAGGCCTGCGACGTGGTGGTCACGATGGGATGTGGTGACGCCTGCCCGGTCTTCCCCGGCAAGCGCTACCTGGATTGGGAGCTGGACGACCCTTCGGGCAAGTCGGTGGCGCAGGTCCGCCCGATCCGGGACGAGATCGACCGGCGGATCCTGGCGCTCCTGGACGACCTGCTCTCCGCTGATCGGCCTGGGTGAGCCGCCCGATGTGACGTGGCGCGTTCGTGCAGTAGCCTTCTGCTTCCTGATGGCTCGATTGTTCGGCACCGACGGCGTACGCGGACTCGCGGGCGAGGAGCTCACCGAGGACCTCGCCTACGGATTGGGCTATGCCGCGGTCGTCGTCCTCGGTCGCCACGGCGAGGGTCATCCGACGTTCGTGGTGGGCCGAGACCCGCGTGCTTCCGGCGAATGGCTCGAGGACGCGCTGGTCGAAGGCATCCGGCACGCGGGTGGCGACGCCCTGATGGCCGGCGTCGAACCCACCCCCGCGATCGCGTTCCTCACCACGACGTTGGGCGCGTCGTCGGGGGTCGTGATCTCGGCGTCGCACAACCCACCCGAATACAACGGCATCAAGTTCTTCGACCGGACGGGGACGAAGCTAGCCGACGCGATCGAGGATGAGATCGAAGCGGTGCTGGCCGGGCCGCACGATGCCGCCGATCGTCCCGGCCAGACGCTGCCGATCGGCGACGGGCGTGAGCGGTACTTCGCCCACCTCGTCGATGCCGCCCAGGCCCCGCTGCAGGGGATGAGCGTCGTGGTGGACTGCGCCAACGGCGCCGCCTCCGAACTCGCACCCGCGCTGCTGCAGCGACTCGGCGCCACGGTGCACGCGATCAACGCCGATCCCGACGGCAAGAACATCAACGACGGGTGTGGAGCCTTGTACCCGGAGGTCGTGGCGGCGGAGGTCCTCCGCGTGGGGGCCGACGCGGGGGTGAGTCACGACGGGGATGCCGACCGCGCGCTGTTCGCCGACGCCCAGGGCGCCATCGTCGACGGCGACCAGGTGCTGGCGGCGTGCGCGGTCGACCTGAAGCATCGGGGGGAGCTGCCCGGCAACACGGTCGTCACCACGGTGATGGCCAACCTCGGGTTCCACCACGCGATGCGCGAGGCGGCGATCGATGTGGTGGCCTCCAAGGTGGGCGACCGCTACGTGCTCGAGGACATGCTGCGGGTCGACGCCCCCCTCGGGGGCGAGCAGTCCGGCCACGTGATCTTCCGGGAGCGTTCGACCACCGGGGACGGCTTGCTCACCGCGGTCCGGTTCCTCTCACTGGCGGCCCGCACGGGATCGTCGATCCGC
The DNA here is from genome assembly GCA_046732015.1 of Actinomycetota bacterium. Lineage (GTDB taxonomy): Bacteria > Actinomycetota > UBA4738 > UBA4738 > HRBIN12 > JAOUEA01. Next base: position 18,878 of record JBKPMF010000038.1, on the reverse strand, counting down.
GAGCTCGCATCGGTGATGCACCGGTACCCGCAACGCATGATCAACGTGGACGTCGTCGATCGTGAGGCGCTGGAGGCTGCCGGACCCGTCTGGGACGCCGTCGCCAGCAGCGAGTCGAGCCTGGGGCAGGAGGGCCGGGTGTTGGTTCGCGCGTCCGGCACCGAGCCACTGGTTCGGATCATGGTGGAGGCGGCCACCGAGGACCTGGCCAGCAGCCACGCGGAGACGATCGCCGACGCCGTGCGGACCTCGATCGGCGTGGCCTGAGGTCCAGGAAGGCTCCGGGCGTTGACGAACCCCTGCGCTAGGGTTGAGCGGTCATGTGCGGCATCGTGGGCTACGCAGGGCCCGACGAAGCCCTTCCGATCATCATCGAAGGTCTCCGCCGGCTCGAGTATCGCGGGTATGACTCGGCGGGCGTCGCCGTGCTCAACGGCGGTCTCGACGTCGTCAAACGGGCCGGCAAGCTCGCTTCGCTCGAAGCCGCGCTCGCGGACGAGGGGAGCGTTACCGGTTCGATCGGGATGGGTCATACGCGATGGGCCACCCACGGCGCGCCGACGGACCGCAACGCGCACCCGCATCAGGACTGCACGGGCGGGGTCGCCGTGATCCACAACGGCATCATCGAGAACTTCCAGGGGCTCCGCGCCCGGCTGGAGAAGGACGGGCACACGCTGACGTCCGAGACGGACACCGAGTGCATCGCCCATGTCATCGAGGAGCATCTGGCCGCCGGTGCCACCTCGCTCCCGGATGCGGTCCGGCGAACCGTGCGCGAGCTCGAAGGCGCGTACGCCCTCGTCGTGTGCTCGGTCCAGGACCCCGATGTCCTGGTCGGGGTCCGCGTGTCATCTCCGTTGGTGGTGGGCCTCGGTGACGGGGAGACGCTGTTGGCCTCCGACGCCTCGGCGGTGCTGGACCGCACCACGACCGTGATCCCGGTCGAAGAAGGGCAGGTGGTCGAGGTCCGCCAGGACGGCGTGGTGTTCACCGACTTCGACGGACAGGTGCAGCATCCCGAGCCCATCACGGTGGACTGGGACGTTGCCCAGGCGCAGAAGGGCGGATACGACTCGTTCATGCGCAAGGAGATCGACGAGCAGCCCGCCGCGATCCGCGACACGCTGGTGGGGCGGGTGGTCGGGGGTCGGCTGGTGCTCGACGAGCTCCACATCAGCGACGACGTGCTCCGAGAGGTGAACAAGGTCTTCGTCGTCGCGTGCGGGACGGCGTTCCACTCAGGCATGGTCGCGAAGTACGCGATCGAGCACTGGACCCGCCTGCCGGTCGAGATCGAGATCGCGAGCGAGTTCCGATACCGCGATCCGGTGCTCGGGCCCGACACGCTGACGCTGGCGGTGTCACAGAGCGGCGAGACGATCGACACGTTGGAGGCCGCGCGGCACGCCCGCCGCCAGGGGTCGCAGGTGATCGCGGTGACCAACACCGTGGGATCGTCCCTGGCACGCGAGGCCGACGGTGTGCTGTACATGCACGCGGGCACGGAGATCTGCGTCGCTGCCACGAAGACGTTCGCGACGCAGATGGTGTCGCAATACCTCGTGGCGCTCTATCTGGCCCAGGTGCGGGGCTCGATGTTCCCCGAGGAGATCGCCGAGGTCCTCGACCGTCTCGACGAGCTTCCGGATGCGGTGCAGCGCGCGATCGGGCTCGACGCCGCATGCCGCGCCCTGGCCGAACGCTACGTCGATGCACCGACCGTGCTCTTCATCGGGCGACACACCGGCTACCCGGCCGCGCTCGAAGGCGCGCTCAAACTGAAGGAACTCAGCTACCTCCACGCCGAAGGGTTCCCCGCGGGCGAACTCAAGCACGGACCGATCGCCCTGGTCGAGGAAGGGGTCCCGGTCGTCGCGGTGGCCACCACCTGCCACATCTACCCGAAGATGTTGTCCAACATCCAGGAGGTCCGCGCCCGCGGCGCCGAGGTGATCGCGGTGGCCACCGAGGGCGATACCACCATCGGCGAGCTCGCCGACCACGTGCTCGAGGTGCCCGCCACGCCCGAACTCCTCGCCCCGGTCACGGTCACCGTCCCCTTGCAGCTCTTCGCGTACCACGTGGCCACGCTCCGCGGATGTGACGTGGATCAGCCACGGAACCTCGCAAAGAGCGTCACCGTGGAATAAGGTGCAGCCATGCTCGCTGCAGGAGGACTCTTCATCCTGATCGGGATGGGGATCATGGTGGCCATCGCGATCGGAGCCGTGGTCGTGCTGGTCCGCATGAAGTAGCGGCCTCGCCGGTACCAGCGCTTCTTCGCAGCAGCCGCGCTGCGACCCGATGCCTCTAAGCTTGGTGCGTGGAGATCGTCGGGCTCGGCGTCGACATCTGTGAGATCGCCCGCATGGAGCGAGCGCTCGCCCGGCATCCCACCATGCGCCAGCGCGTGTTCACCCCGGAGGAGATCGCCTACTGCGACTCGAAGGCGCGCCCGGCGGAATCCTTCGCCGGACGGTTCGCGGCACGGGAGGCCACGATCAAGGCGCTCGGAGGCTACCGAGGGCGGGGCTGGCAGGACATCAGCGTGGCGCGCCACCCCAGTGGGGCGCCCAGCATCGCGCTCACCGGCAACGCGAAGCATCGTGCCGACGCCCAGGGCATCACCCGCGTGATGGTCACGTTCACCCACGAGAAGACGAACGCGGTGGCCTTCGCGATCGCGGTGCACGAGGAGACGTCGTGAAGCCGGTCCTCACCCCGCAGCAGTCGAACGACCTGGACCGGGCGACGCAGGCGGCGGGCACACCCGCCGAGGTCCTGATGGAGCGCGCCGGTGGCGCCGTGGCGCAGGCCGCGATCGATCGGTGCGGTGGGGTGTACGGGCGCCGCGCGGTGGTGGTGTGCGGCAAAGGCAACAACGGCGGCGACGGACTGGTCGCGGCGCGGCACCTGGCACGCCGAGGCATGCGCGTGAGCGTCATCGCGGTGGAGGCGCTGGACGAACTCCGGGAACCGGCCGCCCGCAACGCCGGACGCCTCGGCGAGCAGGGACTGACCGGACGAACCTTCAGCCCAGCCGGCCTCGCCGCCGAACTGACGCGTGCCGACGTCGTGATCGACGCGATCTTCGGAACCGGCTTCCGCGGCGTGCCCGAGGACGAGTGGGCCGCGGCGATCGAAGGCGTGAACGCCGGTGCGGCGCCCGTGATCGCCGTCGACATCCCCTCGGGGGTCGACGGCCTGACGGGCGCGGTTGACGGTGACGCCGTGCAGGCCGATCTGACGGTGACCTTCGGGGCCGCCAAGGTGGGCGTCGTGCTCCTGCCCGGCGCTGAACACGCAGGTGCCGTGCGGGTGGTCGACATCGGCTTCACCGACGGGGCGATGGACCCGACGACCTTCCTGGTCGAACCGGGCGATGTCGCCGCGTCCCTGCCATCGCGAGCCGCCGACACGCACAAGCGAGCGTCGGGCGTGGTGGTGGTGGTCGCGGGTTCGCGCGCGATGACCGGCGCTCCTGCCCTGATCGCCCGGGCCGCCGCCCGGATCGGTGCGGGGCTGGTCGTGGTGGCCGTTCCCACGTCGATCCTGCCGGTGGTGCAGGCTTCCAGCGTCGAATCCGTGTTCGCGCCGCTCGCCGAGACGTCCTCCGGGACGGTGGCGGCCGGAGGGCTCTCCACGGTGCTCGAGTCGCTCGAGCGGGCGGACTCGCTGGCGATCGGTCCGGGCCTCACGCGCGACGAGGAGACGGCCGGTTTCGTGCGCGACCTCGTCCGGGCCAGCCCGGTACCGGTGGTGCTCGATGCGGACGGGCTCAACGCCTTCACGGGCCGGGCCGCCGACGCCGCCGACCGGAAGGCCGAACTCGTGATGACGCCCCACGAGGGAGAGTTCGGACGGCTGACCGGCCTGGACGCTCGGGCACTGGGGAGCGATCGTCTGGCTGCCGTACGCGATCTGGCCGCCTCAGCCAAGGCGATCGCCCTGTTGAAAGGCACGCGTACGATCGTCGCCGAACCGTCCGGCCGAGCGACCATCAACCCCACGGGCGGTGCTGTGCTGGCCACCGCGGGTTCCGGCGATGTGCTGACCGGCATGATCGGCGGACTCCTGGCGCGCGGGCTCGAGCCCGCCGAAGCGGCCGCCGTCGGCGCGTATCTCCACGGGGTGGCCGGGATGCTCGCGGGCCAGGACACGGGTGAGGGCACGCTGGCCGGCGATCTCGTCGACCGGGTCCCGGACGCGGTGCGCGCGGTGCTCGACGCATGAGCGACGCGCCGGAGCCGGGCCGAGGCACGTGGGTCGAGGTCGATCTCGACGCGATCGAGCACAACGTGGGAGCGCTCCGACCCCAGGGGACCGATCTCATGGCCGTGGTGAAGGCCGACGGCTACGGGCACGGCGCGGTACCGGTGGCGAGCGCCGCCCTCGAAGGCGGCGCGGCCTGGCTCGGCGTCGCGTTGGTCGAGGAGGGCCTCGCCCTGCGGGCCGCCGGGATCGATGCGCCGATCCTGGTGCTCTCGGAGTTCCCGGCGGGTACCGAACGGGCCGCCCTGGACGCGCACTTGACGCCGTCTCTCTACACCCGCGCCGGGCTGCACCGGCTGCACGACGCCGCCGGGGGCGCGCGGGTCGGCGTCCACGTGAAGATCGACACCGGCATGCATCGCGTCGGCGTGTGGCCCCCGGAGGAGCTAACCGGCTTCCTCGGCAGCGTCCGCGATCGCGGGTTCGCTTTGGATGCGCTGTGGACCCATCTCGCGAGGTCGGAGGACGACGCCGTCACCACGAAGGATCAGCTCGATCGCTTCCAGGAGGCGGTCACGACGGCTCGGGCGGCCGGCCACGAACCGGGCATGCTCCACGCCGCGAACACCGCCGGTTCGATCCTGTATCCGGAAGCGCAACTGGACCTGGTGCGCACCGGGATCGGGATCTACGGCGTGGAACCGGCTCCGGGGGTGGGCGCCGAGCTCGAGCTGCGCCCGGCGATGACCTGGCGTTCCACGGTGACTATGGCGAAGCGGCTCAGCGCCGGCGAGCGGGTCAGTTACGGCCATCGCTACGAGCTCGAACGTGACGCGTGGGTGGCCACGGTGCCGGTGGGCTACGCCGATGGGTATCCTCGCGCGCTGTCCTCCCGTGCCGATGTCCTGATCGGGGGACGACGGTGCCGGGTGGCGGGGAGCGTGACGATGGACCAACTGATGGCCGACTGCGGTGACCACGCCCCACAATCGGGCGACCCCGTCGTGCTGCTGGGCGCCCAGGGCGAAGAGGTCATCTCCGCGAACGAGCTCGGCCCGCTCGCGGGTTCGATCGGCTACGAGATCGTGACGCGTGTCGGAGCCAGGGTGCCGCGGCGTTACCTGGGGGCACGATCGTGACGCGCAAGCGCGCCGCGGTGATCGGCGCCGGGATCGCGGCCGGCGCCGTCGCGGCGGGCGCCGTGGGACGCACGATCGTCCGGAGGAGGAACGAGCACGACCTCGAAGCCCACCTGTGGGACCTGCCGCCCGACGACCTGGGCATGATCGAGTCCTTCGACGGGTCGAAGATCGCGGCGCGTGCATCGGGCGACCGTGAGGCGCCGGTGATCCTGTTCGTCCACGGGTTCAGCCTTGACATGACCACCTGGCACGAGCAGTGGGTCGATCTGTCGGCGGACTTCCGGTGCGTGGTGATGGATCAGCGGGGACATGGCCGGAGTGGTCCGCCTGCGCACGGGAACCTGTCGCTGCGAGCCCTGGGCCGCGACATCGGCGCGGTGCTGGACGTGGTCGCCCCTGACCGGCCCGCGGTCGTCGTCGGCCATAGCATGGGCGGCATGGCTGCGATCGCGCTCGCTGAGCAACGACCTGAGCTGTTCGGTCCGCGGATCGCCGGGCTGGTCCTGGTGGGCTGCTCGTCGACCGACCTGGTTCGCGCCGCCCTGGGGTCGGTCTCGAGCCTGCTCCGTCCACGGCTGGGCCTCGGTGTGACGGCCGAGCGCGTCGACCGTCTCCGCAAGGCCGTGTTCGCGAGCCCCGGCGACCTTCGGGGAACCGCGATCAGGCTCACGCAGTTCGGTCCCGACGCTCCCGCTCATCTGGTCGAACACGTCGGGAACCTCTCGGAGCGCGCGTCCTCGCAGGTGTGGACCGACGGGCTGTCGGGACTGATGGAGATGGATCTGCGATACGCCCTGCCTCGCGTCACCGTGCCCACGCTCGTGGTGGTGGGCCAGCACGATCGCATCACCCCACCGGCAGCCTCGGTGGCGCTGGCGGGCGAGCTCCCCGATGCCTCGCTGGTGGTCCTGGAAGGCGCCGGCCACGTCGCCATGATGGAGCGCCCGGTGGAGCTCGATCGCGAGATCCGGGCCTTCAGCCGCAGACTCCTGATGCCGCCGAACCCGAAGCGACGGTCCAGATCCAAGGAGCCGCGCGCATGACCAGAACCCTCGAGCAGGCCGCCGCCGAAGCATCGTCGTGCACGAAGTGCCGGCTGGCCGAGGGCCGGACGCAGGTGGTTTACGGCGTCGGTGCTCCCGACGCCGACCTGCTGTTCATCGGGGAGGGGCCGGGCTTCCACGAGGACAAGCAAGGGGAGCCCTTCGTGGGCGCGGCGGGGCAGCTGCTGACGAAGATGCTCCAAGGCATCGGGCTGGAGCGCTCCGAGGTCTACATCGCGAACATCGTGAAGTGCCGTCCGCCCGGCAACCGCGATCCGCAGCCCGACGAGATCGAGGCGTGCACGCCGTGGCTCGTCGAGCAGATCTCGTTGATCCAGCCACGGGTGGTGGTGACGCTGGGCAACTTCGCCACCAAGTTCGTGCTCAATACGTCGACCGGCATCACGAGGCTGCGGGGTCAGGTGCACGACTGGCACGGCCGCACGGTGATCCCCACGTTCCATCCGGCGGCGATCCTGCACGGCGGCGGCGAGAAGTCGCGACAGTTCCAGCTGCTCAAGGACGACTTCGCCTTGGTCCGATCGACGCTCGACGACCGGGGCCGGAGAGAGGCGGCTGAGCTACCCACGAGCGCCGCCCGCGAACCGGTGACCCCAGAACTCGCCACCGCGGTCCCCGAGGCGACGGCGACGGCGTCGGCGCCCGGGGTCACCGACCGCATCGTGGTTCCCGAGCCGTCCGACGACCAGTTGGAGCTGTTCTGAGTGCTGTTGGAGCTCCGGGCGCGGACGGCCGAGGAGACCCGCGAGGTGGGAGAGGCGATGTCGGCGTCGTTGCGCGCCCGCGACGCCGTCGTGCTGACGGGTGAGCTGGGGGCCGGCAAGACCACCTTCGTGCAGGGCGTGGCGCGCGGGCTCGGCATCGAGGACCAGGTGTCGTCGCCCACGTTCACGCTGGTGAAGGAATACCGGGGCATCCTCGACATCGCGCACGTCGACGTCTACCGGCTGGAACGGGTGCAGGACGTCGTGGACCTCGGGCTGGACGAGCTCGGTGACGGTGAAGGCGTGCTCCTCGTCGAGTGGGGCGACGCCGTGGAGGACCTGCTGCCCGACGAGCGGCTCCGCGTCGAGCTCACCACCGAAGATCTCCTCTCGGACGTGCGCCGGCTCCGCGTCTCCGCGCTCGGTGCCTCGTGGCAGGAGCGATGGGGTGCGCTCGAGGTAGCCGTTGCCCCGTGGAGGCTGGCGTCGTGATCGTCCTGGGGATCGAGACCTCCACGCCGCAGACGAGCATCGCACTCGGCACCGAGACCGAGATCCTCGCCAAGGTCTCGATCGCCGGCCGGGCCAGACAGGAAGTCGTCGCACCGGCGCTGGACCAGCTCCTGCGCTGGACCGATCTGGATCTGGCGAGGGTCGGCGGGATCGCCGTGGGGATCGGGCCGGGGCTGTTCACCGGTCTGAGGGTCGGGGTCGAAACCGCGAAGACCCTGGCACAGGTCCTGCACGTGCCGATCGTCGGGATCACCAGCCTCGACGCCCTCGCCTACGCGGTCCGTACCTCGCACAAGCGGATCGCGGCGGTGATCGACGGGCGACGCGGCGAGGTCTTCTTCGCGGTGTACCGATCGGTACCCGGCGGGGTCGTCCGCGAGACCGAACAGGTCGTCATCACCCCCGACCGCCTCGTCGCCGAACTCGAAGCGCTCGGTGGAGAGGTGTTGGCGGTGGGCAACGGTGCGATGCTGTATCGACATGGACTGGAAGAGCTCGGAAGCCAGATCGAGATCGCCTCGGCCGTCGTCGCCCATCCGGAGGCGGCGTCCCTGGTCGAACTCGCCGTTCCCCGGTTCCTCCGGGAGGAGCACGATCGTCTCTACGACGTGGTCCCGGTCTACCTGAGGAAGTCCGATGCTGAGATCGCGTGGGATCAGCGAGCCAGGGGCGCCACGGGTTGAGGTGAGCCGCATGCGTCGGCGCCATCTGCGTGGCGTCATGGCGATCGAGCGGCAGGTCTATGCCCGTCCTTGGAGCCCGAACCTCTTCGTCGCCGAGATGACCGAGCCCAACAACCGGTGCTACCTCGTGGCGCGGATCGACAAGACCGTGGTCGGCTACGGCGGCCTGATCTGCTACGGCGACGAGGCCCACGTCACGAACATCGCCGTCGACCCGCAGATGCACCGGCACAAGATCGGGACACGGGTGCTCCACGAGTTGATGGTCCAGTCGATCGAACTCGGGGCTCGCGCCGTGAGCCTCGAGGTCCGTGTCACCAACTGGGGCGCCCAGCGGCTCTACGGGCGCTACGGCTTCCATCCGGTCGGGATCCGGCGCAACTACTACCAGGAGCTCAACGAGGACGCCTTGATCATGTGGACCGACGACGTCAGGACGCCGGACTACGGCCGGCGGTTGGCCTCGATCGTGGCCGAGTTGCCGGAGACGGTGCGCCCCTCGTGATCACCCTGGGTATCGAGACCTCCTGCGACGAAACCGCCGTCGCCGTGGTGGAGGACGGATTCACGCTGCGCGCCAACCTGATCGCCTCCCAGGTCCACCTGCACGAACGCTTCGGTGGTGTGGTGCCGGAGGTGGCGGCGCGCGCCCACGTCGAAGCGCTGAACCCGCTGATGGAGGAGGCGCTGGCCGAGGCCGAGATCGGGTTCGGGGACATCGATGCGGTCGCGGTCACCGTGGGTCCCGGCCTGGTGGGAGCCCTGCTGGTGGGCATGGCGGCGGCCAAGGGCGTGGCCCTCGCCACCGGGGCCGACCTGGTCGGGGTCAATCACCTCGAGGCGCACTATTGGGCGAACTTCCTGGAGCACGGAACCCCCGAGCCGCCGTACGTGGCGCTCATCGTCTCCGGCGGACACACGATGCTGGTGCACGTGCCGACGATGTTGCACCACGAGGTGCTGGGCCAGACCCTCGACGATGCCGCGGGCGAGGCCTTCGACAAGGTGGCGCGGCTGCTGGGACTCGGGTTCCCCGGAGGTCCGGCGCTCGATGCGATGGCGACCGACGGTGATCCGAACGCGATCCACTTCCCGCGGGCGATGGAGGATTCCGGCGACTACGACTTCTCGATGAGCGGACTCAAGACGGCGGTGCTCCGATTCGTGCAACGGGAGCGGGCTGCCGGCCACGACCTGGATCTGCCCGATCTCGCCGCGAGCTTCCAGGAGGCGATCGTCGACGTGCAGGTGTCGAAGGCGATGGCCGCCGCCAAGGACGTGGGTGCGCCGACCGTGTTGATGGGTGGTGGCGTGGTCGCCAACTCGCGTCTGCGCGTGCGGTTGGCCGAGGCCGGCGAACGTGAAGGCATCCGTGTGCTCAGCCCGTCGTTGCCCCTGTGCACTGACAACGCGGCGATGGTGGCGTGCGTGGGGACGGCGCGGTGGAAGGCCGGAGAGCGCACGGTGCTCGACATCGGCGCCGACCCGCAGCTAAGGTTGGCGCCGTGAGCACGGTCCTGGTGACCGGGGGCGCCGGGTTCATCGGATCGCACCTCGCCGACAGACTCCTCGCAGAGGGACACCGCGTCATCAGCGTGGACGACCTCACCACCGGTCGCATCGCGAACCTGGTGGATGCGCGAGGCTACGGCAAGGAATTCACGTTCTTCAACATGGACGTGCGCGCCGATGGTCTGTCGTCCCTGTTCGAGCGGCATCGGCCGGAGGTGGTGTTCCACCTCGCGGCCCAGTCGGGCGTGCGCCCGTCGCTCACCGATCCCGTGCTCGATGCGTCGATCAACGTGATGGGCACGATGAACGTGTTGGAGTGCGCCGCCAAGGTCGAGGTGCGCAAGGTGATCTACGCCGCGAGCGGGGGAACGATCTACGGCGAACCCAAGCGCATCCCCGCCAAGGAGACAGCCGCTCAGGCTTCGCATCCACTCAGCCCGTACGGCATCTCGAAGAAGGTGGTCATGGACTACCTGGGGTTCTTCCAGCGCTATCGCGGCCTCGACTACACGGCTCTGGCCCTGGGCAACGTCTACGGCCCCAGGCAGGACCCCCACGGGGAAGCGGGGGTGATCGCGATCTTCGCCCAGAAGATGCTGGCGGGCGATCAGGTTACGATCTTCGGCGACGGGAACCAGACCCGCGACTACGTGTTCATCGACGACGTGGCCCATGCCTTCGTCCAGGCGATGGAACGGGGCTCGGGCAAGCTCGTCAACATCGGCACCGGCCTGGAGGCGAGCGTCAATCACCTCTACCGGCTGCTCGCCGACATCATCGGCTACGACAAGGATCCCGAGTTCGGGACGCTGCCGCCGGGGGAGTTGCGCCGGATCGCGCTCGACATCGGCAAGGCGCCCAGCGCCATCGCGTGGAAGCCGTGGACCCATCTCGAGGACGGGCTCGCCGAGACGGTCGCGTTCCTCAAGGGCGTGTGAGCGGGTAGCCTCTCCCGCGATGGAAGAGGTGCCCGTGTCCGATCCGACGTTCTCCCTGCACGTGGTCGACGTTCCCCTCGAACCGGGGGAGCTCGATCCGGCATCGATCCTGGCGGGTTCGCCGCAGGTCACCGAGACCGTGCTGTGGGAGTCGCCCGACGGCCGCATCGTCCGGGGCATCTGGCGCATCACGCAGGGCACGGTCACCGACACCGAGCAGGACGAGCTCTTCGTGGTGATCGAGGGACGAGCGACGATCGAGGTCACCCACGGTCCCACGATCGAGGTGGGTCCGGGCGACGTCTGCATCCTCGAACGCGGCGCGCGCACCACGTGGACGATCCACGAGCCGCTCCGCAAGGTCTTCCAGATCACCCTGGACGCGCCGGAACGAGCCTGAGCCACGTGGCGATCAGTGCGGAGCGAGCCCGCGCCAGCTACGCCGACGCCGAGCCGCTACCGTTCTGGCTGGATCGGCCGGACGCACCGCCTCCCTGCTCGCGGCTCGACGGCCCCGCGACGGCCGAGCTCGCGATCGTGGGCGGCGGGTACACCGGCCTGTGGACGGCGATCTTGGCCAAGGAGGAGGAGCCCGGGCGCGACGTCCTGCTGGTCGAACGCCACACGATCGCGTTCGAGGCCAGCGGGCGCAACGGCGGGTTCTGCGACGCCACGCTGACCCACGGACTCGACAACGGCCTGTCCCGCTTCCCCGACGAGATCGACCGGATCGAAGCCGTGGGCCGGGAGAGCTTCCGGGGCCTGGCCGAGACGATCTCGCGTCACGGCATCGACTGCGACTGGGTGACCAGCGGGGAGGTCGGCGTGGCCACCGAGCCGCACCAGGTGGAGTGGCTCCGCGAGGCCGCCGAGCAGGGGCGGGCCCACGGACTGGACAGCGTCTTCCTGGACCGGGACGAGGTCCGGGCCAAGCTGGACTCCCCCTCGTTCCTTGGGGGGGTCTGGAAGCGCGACCATTGCGCCATGGTCGACCCCGCACGCCTGGCGTGGGGGTTGAAGCGCGTGGCGCTGGAGCTCGGTGTTCGCATCCACGAAGCCACACCGGTCACCGGTCTCGCCTCGACCGGTTCAGGCGTGCGGCTGGGCACGCCCGCGGGCTCCATCGACGCGCGGCGGGTCGTGCTGGGCACGAATGGGTTCTCCCCGCTGGTGCGCTCGATCCGTCGGTACGTCGTGCCCGTTTACGACTACGTGCTCGTCACCGAGCCCCTCTCCGAGGCTCAGCGGGACGCGATCGGCTGGGCTGAGCGCCAGGGGTTCGCCGACTCCACGAATCATTTCCACTATTTCCGTACCACCGAGGACGGACGCATCCTGTGGGGCGGCTACGACGCCATCTACCACTTCGCGAACGGCGTCAGGCCCGAGTTCGAACAGCGCGACGCCACGTTCTCGTTGCTTGCCCGGCAGTTCTTCGACATGTTCCCGCAGCTCGAAGGACTCCGGTTCTCGCATCGATGGGGTGGCGTGATCGATACCTGCAGTCGGTTCTCGGTGATGTTCGGCACGGCGCTGGATGCGAAGGTCGCCTACGCCGTGGGGTACACCGGCATGGGCGTGGCGGCCACGCGGTTCGGTGCCCGCACGGCGCTGGACCTCGTGGACGGCCGTGACACCGAACGCACCCGCCTGCGACTCGTGCGGTCCAAGCCGATCCCGTTCCCTCCCGAGCCCTTGCGCTGGGCAGGCATCCACCTCACGACCAGGGCGCTCACCCGTGCGGATGAGCGCGAAGGTCGTCGGGGTCTCTGGCTTCGGCTGCTGGACTCCGTGGGCCTGGGCTTCGACAGCTGACCGACCGTCCCAGCTCCGCCTCGCTCGGGTCGCGTTGACCCTCTGGCACTCGCCTGGGTATGCTGTTAGCACTCGTGACCATCGAGTGCTAATCACATCTCGGTCAATCAAGATCCGACGGCACAAGGAGGAAGGCACAGATGGCGGATTTCAACCTCAAGCCTCTCGAGGACCGCATCGTCGTTCAGGCCAGCGAGGGTGACCAGACCACCGCGTCCGGCCTGGTGATCCCCGACACCGCGAAGGAGAAGCCCCAGGAGGGCTCCGTCGTGGCGGTGGGCCCCGGTCGCTTCGAGGACGGCGCTCGTGTGCCGCTCGACGTCGCGGTGGGGGACAAGGTGATCTACTCGAAGTATGGCGGTACCGAGGTCAAGGTCGAGGGCCAGGAGTACCTGATCCTGAGCGCCCGCGACGTGCTGGCCGTGCTCTCCAAGTAACCAACCTGCTCTGCGGTACCGGGGTTCGCACGCGCTGCGCACGCAGGCGGCGGACCCCGCTCCCGTCTCTACGACCTGAAGGAGGTACCAGTGGCTTCGAAGCTGCTGAAGTTCGGCGAGGAAGCGCGCCGTGGCCTGGAGGCCGGCGTCGACAAGCTCGCCGACGCCGTCGCCATCACGCTCGGTCCCAAGGGCCAGAACGTGGTGCTCGACAAGAAGTGGGGAGCCCCCACGATCACCAACGACGGCGTCACGATCGCCAAGGAGATCGAGCTCGACGACCCGTGGGAGAACATGGGCGCTCAGCTCACCAAGGAGGTCGCCACCAAGACGAACGACGTCGCCGGTGACGGCACCACCACGGCCACCGTGCTCGCTCGCGCCATGGTCAAGGGCGGCATGAAGAACGTGGCCGCCGGCGCCAACCCGATGGCGCTGAAGCGCGGCATCGAGAAGGCCGTCGAGCTGGCCGTCGAGGCCATCAAGAACCAGGCCAAGGAAGTGGAGTCCAAGGAGGAGATCGCCCAGGTGGCGTCCATCTCCGCCGCCGACCCCGCGATCGGCGAGACGATCGCCGAGGCCCTGGACAAGGTGGGCAAGGACGGCGTCATCACCGTCGAGGAGTCGAACACCTTCGGCATCGAACTCGAGTTCACCGAGGGCATGCAGTTCGACAAGGGCTACATCTCGCCCTACTTCATCTCCGACGCCGAAGCGCAGGAAGCGGTCATGGACGACCCGGCCATCCTGGTCGTCAACAAGAAGATCTCGAGCGTGCAGGAATTGCTGCCGGTGCTCGAGAAGGTGATGCAGGGCGGCAAGCCGCTCGTGATCATCGCCGAGGACGTCGAGGGCGAAGCCCTGGCCACGCTGGTGGTCAACAAGATCCGTGGCACGTTCAACGCCGCCGCGGTGAAGGCTCCCGGGTTCGGCGACCGCCGCAAGGCCATGCTGCAGGACATCGCGATCCTGACCGGCGCTGAGGTCATCTCCGAGGAGGTCGGTCTCAAGCTCGAGAACGCCGACCTCAACCTGCTGGGTTCGGCCCGCCGGGTCATCATCACGAAGGACACCACGACGATCGTCGAGGGTCAGGGTGACGCCGAGGCCGTGAGCGGCCGCATCGCCCAGATCAAGGCCGAGGTCGAGAACACCGACTCCGACTGGGACCGCGAGAAGCTCCAGGAGCGCCTCGCCAAGCTGTCCGGCGGTGTCGCGGTGATCAAGGTCGGCGCTGCCACCGAGGTCGAGCTCAAGGAGAAGAAGCACCGCATCGAGGACGCCGTCTCCGCGACCCGCGCGGCCGGGGAAGACGGCATCGTCCCCGGCGGCGGTGTGACCCTGGTCCGTGCCGAGTCGGCGCTGGACAAGGTCGACCTCACCGACGACGAGGCCACGGGCGCGAACATCGTCCGGGGCGCGCTGGCCGAGCCTGCGCGTCGCATCGCGCAGAACGCCGGCTACGAGGGTTCGGTCATCGTCTCGCAGCTCCGCAGCGAGGGTGAGGGCCGAGGCTTCAACGCCGCGACCGGCGAGTGGGTCGACATGGTCAAGACCGGCATCATCGACCCGGCCAAGGTGACGCGTTCGGCACTGCAGAACGCCGCTTCGATCGCCGCCATCGTGCTGACGGTCGAGAGCGCCGTGGTCGAGAAGCCCGAGGAAGAGGAAGCAGCGGCCGGCGACGGCCACATGCACTAAGGCTCGCTCAGGCCAGCCTCGCTCCAGGTGAGAGGGGCCGGGTCCGCCGCCCAGGGAAATGATGCCCTGTTCGGCAGACCCGGCCCTTTCGCTTGCGCGGGTTCACCCTCGCTCGGCCGGTTCAAGGCATAGACTGCGGCGCGATGTTCGAGGGGCCGTTGCGGGATTGGGATGGGGACGAGGTCGTCGTTCGGTTCGATGCCTCGACCGGCGCGTGGATGTTCGTCGGCGTGCATTCGACGGTGCTGGGGCCGGCGATGGGTGGGACGCGGCTGAAGGCCTATGCCTCGCCGGATGACGCGTTGGTCGATGTGCTGCGCCTGTCGGCGGCGATGACCTTCAAGCAGGCGGCGGCCGATCTGCCCTACGGCGGGGGCAAGGCGGTGATCGCCGTTCCGGCGGTGCCGGCGCCGCAGGAGCGAGGGGATCTGCTGCGACGGTACGGGCGGCTGGTGGACTCCCTCCACGGGACCTATGTCACGGCCGCCGACATGAACACGAACCAGAACGACATGGACGTGATCGGCGAGGTCACCTCCTACGTGCTGGGACGGTCACGCGAGGCGGGGGGGTCGGGCGACCCCGCGCCAGGAACCGCCGTCGGGGTCTTCCACGGGATCGTGGCGAGCGCGCGGCATGCCCTCGGCTCGGGTGATCTGAACGACGTGCGGGTGTTGGTGCAGGGTGTCGGGTCGGTGGGAGGACGGCTGATCGGGTTGCTCCGCGATGCGGGTGCCCGGGTGCTGGTATCGGACGTCGATGCGGTCCGCGCGCGCGAGGCCGCGGCGTCCGTCGACGGCTCCGTGGTGGCACCGGACGACGTGATCGGCACCGAGTGTGAGGTGTACGCACCGTGCGCGACCGGCGCCGTGTTGGACGCCGAGTCGATCCCGGCGCTGCGGTGTCCGGTGGTGGCGGGGGCGGCCAACAACCAATTGGCCACGGCGGAGGACGCGGGCCGGCTGCGAGCGGCGGGCGTCCTGTACGCGCCCGACTACGTCATCAACGCGGGTGGGGTGATCCATCTGGCGGGCTACGAGCGGTTCGGCTGGGACGAGGCGGCGGTGGCGGCGCGGCTGGCGGGGATCGGACAGACGCTGACCGACGTGTTCGAGAGCGCCGATCGCGAGGCGATCACCACCGCCGAGGCGGCCGCCCGGCTGGCGCGCGAGCGACTGGCGGCCGGGCCGAGAGACTGACCGGGGGCCTGGGACCGGCTAGATCACGGTCAGCGACACGGCGGACCCCTCGCCGCCGCCCACCAGCAACCCTTGGTCGCTGGGTGAGCCCTCGACCGCCAGCATCGGGTCCTCGTCGGTGCCCGGATGGACCGCGAAGCGCGGAAAACAACTCGTCGCCACCTCGAGTCGCAGCCGGTGTCCCTCGCGCACCCGGTACCCGGTCGAGCCCAGGTCGACGACCGCGCCCCTCGCGTCCTCCCGTGAACCCGTCCGAGGCACCGCCACGATCCCCTCGACGATCCGCTGTGCGAACCCGTCCGGCGCGACATCGACGAGCTTGGCCACGACGTGGGTCGATGGGGCCGTCGACGACACCCCCAGCGACGCGATCACCGGCCCCGCGAGATCGAGGTCGGCACCCACGGGATCACCGGTGAACGTCAGGACATCGAGACGGGCTTCCACGAGGCGCTCGTCGGGGAGCGACACCAACGTCCGCCAGGCATCCTCGATGCCGTCGGGCACGGGGTTCGCCGGATCGTGGGTCCAACGCGACCACGAGGCTTCACGGTCATCGCGCGGGGAGAGTCCGCCTCCGTCACCGACGGCCGAGGCCGCACCCGTCAACGCCAACCGCACGACGCGCGCCTCGGGTGGTGGCCACGTCGCCGCCTGGCGCCAGCCGTCATGCGAACAGAACCATCGGACCTGCGGGATCGGGCGATCGCCGTCCATCCCACGCAGGTACCGATCGAAGAACGCCGTCGCCGGCTCGACGTAGGCGGGCAGCCACCGTTCCATCTCGGCGGCATCGTCGATGAAGTCCACGAACGGCGGGGCATCGCGATCACGGAGCCAGTCATCGAAATGATCGGTCGCCTCCATGACGAGGTGCTGGTCCGGCACCCGGCCGTGCACCGCCCGGAAATCACGGACCTGCCCTCGCCGGAACACGTCCCACCAGCCGCCCGTGTGGAGCGCCGGCACGTGCAAGCGCGCTCGAGGATCGCCTCGGCCGGCGTACAGCGCCTCCCACCACCACGCATCGTCGCCGGCCACCGAGATCCAGTGATCGAGCGAGCGCGATCGACGCCCACCGTGGGCGTCGGCCTGCACGTTCGCGAGCGGGCGCACGGTCCAGTCGAGATCGCACTCGAAGTTCTCGGTCCCCGACCACGTTCCCGCGGCCCACTCGATCATCTGGTAGGCGTTGAACACCCCGCCGGTCTCGCGCCAGTCCCTCCCGATCTCCACCGACGTGACCCGAGGGACGATCGCCTTGAGCGCGTCGTGGCCGCTCGCCACCGTCGCCCACTGCGTCCACCCGTAGTAGGAATCCCCGAACATCCCCACCACGCCGTTCGACCAGGACCGGTCCACGATCCAGTCGAGGGTGGCGGAGCCGTCGCTCACCTCGTGGACGAACGCGAACGTCTCGCCCTCGCTGCGAGCCCGCCCACGAACGTCCTGGGCGACGAACGCGTACCCGCGCTCCGTGAACCATGTGGCCAGCCTCGGCATGAACGCGAAGGGTGCGCTCTTGTCGTAGGGGAGTCGCACCAGGATGCACGGCAGGCGATCCGCGCCACGTCCACCACGGGGAAGGTAGACGTCGGTGGCGAGCCGGATGCCCTCGGCCACCGGCACCATGACCTGCTCGGCGAACTCGTCGATGGGCCCGAGGGGGTCCGCGACGGCGCCGCTCATGCGAACGGCTTCTCCTGGCCCGCGAAGCCCATGCCGGCCAGGAGCAACGCGCCGAAGGTGGCGTTGATCGCCGCCAGCGCCCACCACGGCCAGACCGATGCCCCTTCGGGCACCCCCAACAGCGCGTTGATCGCGAACACGGTCGCCGTGCCCACCTCGAGCACCGCGAAGGCCCACGACCACCACCAGAGTTCCTCGATCCGTTGGGCGACGAGGACCATGAGCAGCGCCAGCACGGCCCCCATGACGGCCGAGGCCCGAACCCAGGCGTATTCGGCCAGGATCGGTTGGGAGAACAGGTCCTCCAGCACCAGACGCGGCGCCAATCCCAGCGCGATGCTCCACAGGAGCCACACCGCCGCTTGGACCTTCAAGGTTCGCCGGAGCAGGGTCATGGCCGCCCATCTTCGCAGGTTGGAGGCCCTGCGGAGGGTTGGGGAGCCGTCCGGGCGGTTGGTAGGATACGCCGACCGCGGAAGTTCCCCCTGGCGCGCCAGCGCGCCCTCCGCTTCCGCATCTTGAGGGTTCCCGACTCCGGAAGGATCGACGCATGCAACAAGGCCCCAGGGTGGCCGTGATCGGGCTCGACTGCGCGACGCCGCAGCTGCTGTTCCACGACCTCCAGGCGGAGGTGCCGAACATCGCCAAGCTCATGGGCGAGGGCGCATACGGCAACCTTGCCTCGATCACCCCGCCGATCACGGTGCCCGCGTGGGCGTGCGCGATGACCGGCAAGGTCCCCGGGCAGCTCGGGATCTACGGGTTCCGCAACCGCAAGGACACCACCTACGACGGGCTCGCGATCGCCCACTCGGGTTCGATCAAGGAGCCTGCCGTGTGGGACAAGCTCGGCGAGCAGGGAATGCGGACGGTCCTGATCGGCGTGCCGCCGTCGTTCCCACCGCCCAAGGAGTTCCCCGGCTGGCGCGTCGGCTGCTTCCTGACGCCGCCGTCGGCCGAGCGCTGGGCCTACCCGCAGCCGCTCGAGGCAGAGATCGAAGAGGAACTCGAGGGCAAGACCTACATCTTCGACATCCCGAACTTCCGTCAGGCGGGCATGGACGTCACGTTGGACCAGGTGTTCAAGATGACCGAACGCCGGTTCCAAGTGGGACGTCGCCTCATCCAGAACAAGCCGTGGGACTTCTTCATGATGGTCGAGATGGGGATGGACCGGCTCCACCATGTCTTCTGGCAACACTTCGATCCGAACCACCCGTTGTACGAGGCGGGCAACCCGTTCGAAGACTCGTTCCAGCGCTACTA
>JBKPMF010000037.1:0-3690 GCA_046732015.1 Actinomycetota bacterium | reverse complement strand
ACCCCGACCCACGGCATCCCGGCTATCTGCGCATGCATCCGTTGTTCGTGCACCAGCACCTGGTCTCGCGGAGCGTGCCGCTGCTGGGACGGTTCACCTGCAACGAGCGGATCTTCCCGCCACTGATCGCCGCCATGAAGGAACTGCGCAACCGCGGCGCCGCAGGGGCGATCCGCAACTTCGCGGGCTGCTACAACGCGCGCATGGTCATGCGGATCCCCACCAACGCGATCTCCCACCACGCGTGGGGCGCCGCCGTCGACATCAACTCGATCACGAACCCCTACGGAGCGCCGCCGCACCAGCCGGCGATCCTGGTGAAGACGATGACGGAGCACGGCTTCACGTGGGGCGGGCGATGGACGGTGCCCGACGCCATGCACTTCGAGTTCGTGCGCATCGCGGGCCTGCCCTAGGGCGGGCGATCGGCCCCGGACATAGTGCGAGAGGAGCAGGTATCAAGCGTCTCGTCTGCACGTGCTCGGGGGTCGGCGGCGACCCGCCACCGGGCCCTGAGCATGCCTCCCGCGGCATGACTCGCGCGTGGGTTCTGCTCCCCTCGCAGATGCCTTCCGGCACCCACGGCGACCGTACACCCGAGCCCCGATCGCCGCAACGCGACGACGACCGCGAGCGAGCTCAGGCGTCGTCGTCGTGACGCGAGACCCGCGATCGCAGGACGACCCACACCAGGACGGCGGCCACCGCGGCGGCGCCGACGGCCGCCCCGATACTGACCTTCGGCGGGGGCACGGCCTTCGCGATCCGTGAGCGCAGCCGCACCGGGCGGCGGAAGTCGCGGATCTGCCACCCACGTTCCTCGGCCTCCCGGCGAAGCGCCTTGTCGGGGTTGACCGCGACCGGGTTGCCCACCGCGGCCAGCATCGGCACGTCGGTGACCGAGTCGCTGTACGCGTAGCTGCCTTCGAGATTCAAACCCAGCCGTTGGGCGAGCCCGCGGATCGCCTCGGCCTTCTGCTCACCGTAGGCGTAGAAGGCGAGTTCGCCCGTGTAGCGGCCGGTGTCGTCCACCTGGGCCTGCGTGGCGATGACGCCGCTGGCGCCGAAGTGGGCGGCGAGCGGTCGCACGACTTCCTCCGGTGAGGACGACACGATGTAGATGCGCCGACCCTCGCTCCGATGCAGCGCGATCAGGTCCAACGCCTCCTGGTAGACCCAGGGATCGATCACCTCGAAGAGCACGTCGCGCACCAGATCCTCGATCTGGGAACGATCCCATCCCTTGGTGAGCGCGAGCATCCCTTCCTTCAGGCGCTCCATCTTCTGCTCGTCGGCCCCGATGAGGAGATAGACGAGTTGGGCATACGCGCCGCGCACGAGTTGGCCCCTGGACACCATGCCGGCCCGATAGAGCGGTCGCGACAACGCGAGCGAGGACGAACGGGAGATGATGGTCTTGTCGAGGTCGAAGAACGCAGCTTCCATGTTGTCATCCATCGTACGTCGAGTCTCGGACGTCTCCGCCCTTCCCCTTACCCCCGGCCTTTCGTGAGCGCCGCCCGATAGCTCTTGAGCCATGCGAGTTCGGCCTTGGCGAGCGCCTCCTGCTGGTGGAGCATGGCGTTGGAGACCGCCCTCCCGCTCCCTTCGTCGGCCTTCGTCCGATCGAGCTCGGTGCGGACCGCGTCCAACAGATCGCTCACCGAGCGGGCTCGATCGTCGATGGCCGCTCGGGCCTCGGCGGCGGGAACCAGGTGCGCGAACCCCAGGGCGACGCCCGCATCGGTCTCGTAGGGCGCCAGCGCCGACCATCGCTCGGCCAGGCCGGTCCCTAGTCGTTGCCTGCCTTGGCGCGTGAGGCGGTACACGCGGCGATCCGGGCCGTCCGTGCCTTCCTGCGTCTTGCCCGCGATCGAGCCTTCGCGCTCCAGCCGCTTGAGCACCTGATAGACCGACGCCTTGCCGACCTCGACCCAGAACCCCATGCTCCGCGTGCGGAACCGCTCCAGGAGGTCGTAGCCGTGCATCGGCTCGTCGGCCAACAGCCCCAGCACCACGACCTCGACCTTGGACACCGTCATCGCGTTCGCATCCCTTCGTGCATCGGCACGACGAACACTAGTCCATGATGGACTAGCAGGAGGCGAAGTGGCGATCCCGGGTGATGACGGGCGGGAGATGCCTCCCCCGCCCGTCCCCGGTCTTGTACTGCCGTCCGCTCAGAACATGCGGAACGACTTGGTGAAGCTCCCCGCGGCGGCGTTGCCCGGCACGTCGGTGATCGACGCTGCGGGCGAGAACGCGATCGCCGCCGAGTTGCCGATCGCGAGCGATGCGCACCCCGTACCGCTGCAGGTCCCCACCACCGTGGCCTTCACCACGGTGTTGCCGCCCGACAGCGTGAGCGTCGACGACGTGAACGACGCGGTGGTGCCATCGTCTCCCACGTAGTTGGTCGCTCCGAGGTTGATCTCACCGTTCGTGAGCCCGACGATCTGCAGCGTGTCGTTGCCGGCACCTGCCGGGTCGGATTCGCTGATCGTCGTCGTCCCCGGGATCGTGCCGGGGTTGATCGGCTCGGAGAACGTCACGGAGAACGAGTCCCCGCTGGCCTCCAGCAGACCGCTCGTCGTGCCGGGGGTCCGGCTGGTGTTGACCGGCACCGGAGCGGCCTCGTCGGCGGGAGCCACAGAGCCGAACGAGCTCATGTTGCCGTTCGCGTCCCGGATGCCGTTGGCATTCGTGGCGAGCGCCACCCGGAAGGTACCCACCGCCGTGTTGGCGGCGTTGGGTCCTTCGGTGATCGCCAGCGTGGCCTGGTTGCCGGACACCGTCACGCCGCTGAGCGTTCCGGCGGAGGGGACGTTGGTGAGCGTCCACGGCGCGGTACCGGCCGTGTAGGCCGCCAGGGCCTCGTCGAACGTCACCACCACGCGGTCCACCTTGCCGTCTGCGTCGTTGTCCCGCATCTCGATCGTCTGCAGTTGCGGCGGCGCGCTGTCGGCACCGGCCAGCACCGTGATCGGGTCGGATGCGTCCGACGGCGAACTCGCGAGTGCACCGTCGGTGGCCACCACCGTGTACGTGTGGACGCTCTCCGGCGTGAGCCCGTTGTCGGTGAAGCTCACGGTCGTGTTCGAGCTGGACACGACCTGGCCCACCGGGTTCGGCAGCGCGTCGCGATACACACGGTAGGTGAGCGTGGGGTTCGAACCGTCGCTCGACGCGGCCCATTGCAGGTCGATCGACGAGGACGTGTTGCTCACGCCAGTGGGCTTGCCGGGCCGGGTGGGTGAGGTGTTGTCCACCACCTGGAACATCGCGAAGCCCTGCTGATCCACGCCGCTCACCCTGGTGAAGTCACCACCGATGTACAACCGGTCGGCCGATGCCTCCACCGCGAACACGCCGAGCACCGAGTTGGCTGTGGCGTTCCAGGCGGTCAACGCGCCGGTGTCAGCATCGAGACCCGCCAGGAAGTTGCGCGATTCGACCCCCATGGTCACGAAGTGCCCACCGGCGTAGACGGTGCCGTCCTCGACGTCGAGGCCCTGGATGTTGCCGTCACCGGTGACCACCCAGTTCCGGGCGCCGGTCGAGGCCGTGTAGCTGATCACCGAGTTGTTGGAGCCGGCAAAGATCCGGCCCTGGTCGTCAGCGGTCAGGGTGATGACCGCCACTGTCGGGCGCGTGCCGGAGAACGCCAACGGGGTGCCACTCGAGGGATCC
>JBKPMF010000036.1:0-5768 GCA_046732015.1 Actinomycetota bacterium | reverse complement strand
CGCGCTTCCACATCAAGGCTGACGGATCAAGCGACAGCTGCCCGATCCAGCTCTCTTACACCGACAACGTGCCGTCGTTCGATCCGTCGCTCGCCGTCTGGCAGCACACGTCCGTGGTCCCCGACGACTACGGGAGCGGGGGCCTCGGGGAGTCTGCGAACCAGTTCTCCATGCCGGTGGTGGAGAAGAACGGTGCGTTGGACATCGCCTATGTCCTGGAGGAATGCAACACGAGCATCGACCACGGGCTCCGGTTCCAGAAGTCGACCGATGGAGGCGCGACGTTCCTGTCCACGGGGGTCACGGTGAACAAGCCGGGGCAGTGGGCGGACAACCCGGACCCGTCCGACCTGCTCCCGCACACCGCGTTCCGCGCGCCGAACACGGTGGCGCTGGCCTACAGCAAGCCGACCGGCACCTTGGCGTACGTGTACACGAACTACATCCACGGCGTCGCGCACGGCAATATCGATGTCAGTTTGTCGAATGACGGCGGCACGACGTGGTCGGGCAGCCGGACGATCAGCTTGAAGAACGGGTTGCCTGCGCCCAGGAACCAGTTCTTCCCCTGGATCGCCGCCACCCCGAGCGGGAGGTTCTACGCGATGTGGCTGGACCGGCGACAAGATCCCGCCAACCACGATATCGGCACGTTCCAGGCGCGGTCGTTCAACGACGGCGCTACGTGGCCGAACAAGCGCCTGAGCACCGAGACGTGGGACCCCGACCTCGGGTTCTTCACCAGCGGTGCGTTCATCGGCGACTACAGCGGGATCGCCGCGAACGATCAGGCGATCTACGCGGTCTGGACCGACGGGCGCAACAGCAACATCGTCAATACGGGGGTCGGCGAGACGGACGTCTTCACCACCGTGCAGATCCTCGGCGCATAGCCGCGACAGCGGAAAGGGGCGTCGCGGGGCGGCTCATCGGGCCGCCCCGCCACCGCCCCGGACCTGGCCGGAGCACCTGCTTCCGATCGGAGCGACTGAGGCGGGGCTCGGGTTGCTCTACGTGAGCGCCAAGGTCTGCCCTTCGAAGCCCAGCTCGACGTCGATCCCTGTGGCGCCGGGCACCGCACGGGCGTCCGCGAGCATGGCCTCCAGGTCTGCGTCGGTATGCAGCGGGTCATGGTGGAACAGCACGAGACGACGGGTCTCCGCGCGTTCCGCGAACGTCACGGCATCGGTCGTGCTCGAATGGCCCCATCCGACGCGGTGCTGGTACTCGGCAACCGTGTACTGCCCGTCGTGGATGAGCACGTCGGTCTGTCGCGCGATCGCCAGGCCCGAGATCCAGCTGTCCTCCATGGTTCCGAGGTCGGTCCCGAGTCCGGGCTCGTGGTCCGGGATGTACGCGAGCGACCGGCCACCCTCTTCGAGGCGGTAGCCGAGGGCGGGGCCCGGGTGCTTCACCAGGTTGGCCGAGATGGTGGCGGAGCCGATGGTCCACGGCTCACCGGGCACCTCGCGGAACTGCGGCCGCGACGGCACGTTGCGGAGGTGCACCGGGAAGAACGGCGGTGCGAAGAACGGCGCCATCCGCTGTTCCAACTCCTTCTGCGGCGCCGGGGGGCCCCAGATGCGGAATTCCACCTCAGGATCCCAGAACGGCGAGAAGAACCGCAGCCCTTCGATGTGGTCGGCGTGCAGATGCGTGATCAACAGGTCCACCCTCGGCGGGTGGACGCCCCCGAGCGACATCCCGTACGGACGGATCCCGGTGCCAGCGTCGAGTATGACCACCGACCCGTCATCGAGGTCGAGCACGATGCAGGAGGTCTGCCCGCCGTAACGGATCGTCTCCGGACCGGGGGAGGCGAGGGTGCCTCGGCAGCCCCAGATCGTCGCGCGCACCGCTAGCTCCCCGCCAGGGGTCGCTCCCAGAACACCGCGACCGCACCGAGGATCACGTCACGCCGCGGGCACAGCGGGAACGCGGTCACCTCGATCTCACGATGCACGCCGTCGCCGCCCGTGATCCGGATCGCGCGATGCGCTGGACGGCCTTCCCGGAACGCGATCCCGAGGGGGAGTTCTTCCAGGGGAACGGGCGTCCCGTCCAGGTCGGTGGGCTCCCATTCGCTCGCCCATTCGCCGGCGCGGAGCTCCCCGCTTTCCGCGTAGGGACGACCGAGCACCGGCTCTGCCGCCTCGTTGAAATACGCGAGCGTGCCGTCGGCGTCCACGACGAATGCAGGCGTCGCCAAACGCGAAGCGAGGTCGCGGGCGAGGATCATGACGAGGTTGCGCTGGGTGCTGGCGTCGGCCATGCCCGACGGTATGCCTTTGGCGGCGGACCCCGCAAGCGCGACCGCGGGCCGACACAGCTCCTAAAGGCGACCTCCCACTCGCGGTTCAGGGACTGATGGCTCGATGTCAGATCGGCCGCAGCCCGGCCTATCGGCTCGTCCAAGCCGTGCGTTCATGCATGCCCGGGCGCGCTGATGGGCCTTCCAGCGCCAGGGCTCGACGTTCTACACTCGGTCGATCGTGACGAGTTCGCAGAACTGTCCGGAGTGCTCGGCGACGAACGATGCCGACCAGCGGTTCTGTACGAACTGCGGCGCCTCCCTCGCGAGCCGATGCGAGGTCTGCGGGACGACCAACCCTCAGAACGCGCACTTCTGCGGCGCCTGCGGTGCGCCCCTCGGGGCGACGCCGGAGCCAGCTCTGCCGAAGGTCGGCGAGGAGCGCAAGGTGGTGTCGGCACTGTTCGCGGATCTGGCGGGGTTCACCGCCCGCTCCGACGGCGCCGACCCGGAGGACATGAAGGCACGCCTCGACCCCTACTTCTCCCGCGCCCGCGAGGTCATCGTCTCGCTCGGTGGCGTCGTCGAGAAGTTCATCGGTGACGCGGTCGTCGGCTTGTTCGGCGCGCCGACCTCGCGGGAGGACGACGCGACGCGAGCGGTGCAGGCCGCGTGGGAGATGGCCCGCGCGATCGACGCGTTGAACGAGGAGGATCCCACGCTCGAGCTTTCGATCCGGATCGCGGTCGACACGGGGGAGGCCGTCATCGATCTGAACGCGGACCCGGAGCGCGGTGAAGCTTTCGCGACCGGAGACGTGTTGAACACGGCCTCGCGGCTCCAGAGCGAAGCGCCGATCGGAGGTGTGGTGGTTGGCGAGCGCACCTATCGCGCATCCGTCGGGTCGTTCGATTGGGAAGCACTCGAACCCGTCACCGTCAAGGGGAAGGTCGCCCCAATCCCGATCTGGCTGGTCCTCGGCGTGCGGCCGGAACACGATCGGGCGCCGCTCGCGCCGCTGGTCGGGCGACGTCGTGAGCTGGAGCTCCTCGGGACGGTGTGGGACAAGGTGCGCGCGGATCGACGGATGCACCTCGTTACGGTCTTCGGGCCGCCGGGGATCGGCAAGAGCCGGCTCGTGCGGGAATTGCAGCCCCGGCTCGAACGGGACGGTGCGTACCTGAAGGGCCGCTGTCGGCCGTACGGCGAAACGACCGGCTTCGGTGCGTTCGGCCAACAGGTGTTCCAACTCGCGGGGGTCTTCGAGAACGACTCAACCGGCGTCGCCCGCGCCAAGCTGCGAGAGTGCGTGGGCGCCCTGTTACCAGAGCCGGATGCGAAGGAGGTTGGCGCACACCTCGCGATCCTCCTCGGCCTCTCAGACGAAGGAGCGCCCGACAAGCAGCTGTTGTTCTTCTCGGCCCGCCGGTTCGTGGAGGCCGTCTCCCGCGTACGCCCGACGGCCTTCATCTTCGAGGACATCCATTGGGCCGAGCCCGCGCTGCTCGAGCTCTTGCAATCCCTCGCTGCTCGGCTCTCCGACGTACCGGTATTCCTGGTCACGCTGGCCCGGCCGGACCTCCTCGAGGATCAGCCGACGTGGGGCGGTGGACTCGCCCGGTACACGGCAGTCCACCTGGAGCCGCTGGACGACGAGGACGCGCACGAACTCGCCGACGCGTTGCTGTCGGGCTCGAACGAGGCCCCGGCCTACGCGGATCGTCTCGTCCTCACGAGCGGCGGCAACCCGCTGTTCCTCGAGGAGCTCGCCGCATCCATCAGCGAACGTACGGCCGACCTCGTCGCGGGGCTGCCGACCACGGTGCAAGCGATCATCGCCGCCCGGCTCGACGCGCTCCCCCGTCAACATCGACAGGTGCTCCAGGATGCTGCCGTGATCGGTCGCATCTTCTGGCGAGGCCCGATCGCGGAGCTCCAAGGGGATCAGGGCGATCTCGACGACATCTTGGACGATCTGGAGCGACGAGACTTCATCCGCCGGCGACCGACCTCGGGCGTGATCAGCGATCGAGAGTTCATCTTCAAACATGTGCTCACTCGCGAGGTCGCCTACGGGACGCTGCCGCGCGCCGCGCGCCGGGAGCGTCATCGTGTGGTCGCGGGGTTCCTCGAGCGCGAGTCCGGTGACCGTGTCCGGGAATCCGCCTCGATCCTTGCCCACCACTACCGCGAAGCGGGCGACGACGCGAAGACCGCCGAGTACCTCGTGATGGCGGCCGACGTCGCTTCGCGGGCATGGGCGAAACAGCAGGCGATCACGCTCTTCGGCGAGGCGATCGAGATCGCCGAGCGGATCGGCGACCGGGACCTGCTGATCGGCGCCCGGCTCGCCAGGGCATCGACCCTGATCGACGCGACGCGGTTCACGGACGCCGTCGAAGACCTGGATTGGTTGATCGTCGAGGCCGAGGGCCGCGACCTCGCACTCGCCCGTCTCGCGCGCGCCAGGGCGGCGTTCTGGGTGGCGGATGCTGCCCATGTGGTCGAACACAGCATGGCCGCTGCGGAGCTCGCCGAACGGCTCGACGATCTCGAGCTGCAGGGCCGTGCGCTCGCCGCCCGACATGAGGCCGAATCGATGCGAGGCGATCTTTCCGCAGCGGTCGCGACGTGGGCGCGGGTCGAAGCAACGTGGCCGGTCGAAGAACGCGACCACTCGTACGCGAGATTCCTGGCGACGCGGTCACTGACGTCCTACTGGAACGGAGAGTACGAGCGGTGCCTCACGATGGCGACCGAGGCCCACCGACTCGGGACCGAGGCGTCCAACCTCGAGGCATCGATCACCAGCGCTTGTAACGTCGGATTGGCCCTGGTCGGTCTCTCGCGGCACGAGGAGGGCATCTCCTGGCTCGATCGTGCGATCCAGCTTGGTCGAGAATGGGAAGAGGGATCGTTCCGGTTCACCGCACGCGCGATGAACATGCGGGCGGGAGCCCTCCGCGAGATCGGCGACCTGTCATCCGCGCGCCGGCAGAGCGAAGAGGGCCTCGAGCTGGCGAAGGATTCCGGCTTCCCGCCGGCGGCGATCAGTGCCCGGCTCGACCTGCTCTACACCGACCTCGCGGCCGGCGACGTCGGCGCGGCGGAGCGAACGATCCCGGATCTGGCCGTGGCGCTCGAGAGCGCGAAGGGCTTCCACCAGTTCCTCTGGTCGATCCGGCTGGGCGTGGCGCGTGCGGAGGCCGCTCGACTCGCTGGACGACACGACGAGGCCATCTCGTTCGCCAGAACCGCGCTCTTCGAGACGGAGCGCTTCGGCCGTCCGAAGTACGACTGCCTCGTCCGAGTGCCCCTCGCCCAGGCGCTCGTCGCGACCGGGCAGCCCGAGGAGGCCGTCGAGGTCGCGGGCCGCGCGATCGTCGAGGCCGGGCGCCTCGGACACTTGCCGTCGCAGTGGCTCGCGTTGTCGGCACTGGCCGAGGCGAGAACCGCGATGGGCGACGAGGAGGGGGCTGCGGACGCGCGCGTAGGGGCCGTACGGAACATCGAGGAG
>JBKPMF010000035.1:0-6277 GCA_046732015.1 Actinomycetota bacterium | reverse complement strand
CTGCCGGCCCACCTGTTCCTGGTGTCGGGATGGTCGGCCACCTGCACCGATCTCGACGACTGGCGGAGCTGCCACAGCGACCAGAAGTTTCCCGGCGGGATCTGGGCCGACGGCGGCGCCAAGATGTGGACACCACCGATGGGCGCGCCGCGCCCGTATATCTGGGCTCCCATCACCTGGATGCTCGACAAGGCCGGGGTCGACTGGGGCTACTACGTGGGCCCCGGCACCTGCATCGCGCCGCCGTGTGACGAGCTCCCCGGCCAGGTGACCGCACCGGTGCAGAACCCGCTGCCCGGATTCTCGGCCGTGGCCAAGAACCACAAGCTGGGCAACGTGCGACCGAACACCGAGTTCTTCGAGGCGGCGGCCGACGGCACCCTGCCGCCGGTTTCGTGGGTCATGCCCACCTCGGGCCGAGGCGAACATCCGCCGGACTACATCGGCAACGGCCAGGCCTGGGTCACCAAGCTCGTCAACGCCGTGATGCAGGGACCCGAGGAGCAGTGGCTCCACACCGCGATCTTCATCACGTGGGACGACTGGGGCGGGTTCTACGACCACGTGAAGCCGATCAGGATCGACGAGAACGGCTACGGCATCCGCGTGCCCGGGATCATGATCAGCCCGTTCGCGGCCAAGCGGATCGACTCCCAGACCCTCTCGTTCGACGCCTACCTCAAGCTCGTGGAGGACCGGTTCCTGGACTCGCGCCGCCTCGACGGTTGGAACTGGGGCTGGCGTGACAACCGCCCCACCACCCGGGAGGATGAGGTGCCCGGCACCCTGGCCAAGGAGTTCGACTTCACGCAGATGCCCATCCCCCCGTTGATCCTGGATCCCACCCCGTGAGGGTACGTCGAAGGTTCGCGCAAGCCGGAGCGCTGATCGCCACCGCCGCACTGATCGCCGCCGCCTGCACGAGCTCGGGTGAGGACCCCCCCGAGCCCACGGCCACCGTGTCGGCCTCGGGAGCCGCCGTTTCCCCGTTGGTGTCGCAGTGGGTCGAAGCCACCGACGTGCTGGGCGCGCCCGGATTGGTCTCAGACCCCGACCCCGCGAAGGCCCCCGCCGGGGTCGACACGTCCTTCCTGGAGCAACCGCCGGCGCTTCAGGCGCCGTCCGATCGGAACCGTCCCATCGACCCGTCGGCCGGCATCATGAACCTGGACCATCTCGTGTTCATCGTCTTGGAGAACCGCTCGTTCGATCACTATTTCGGGACCTACCCCGGGGCCGACGGGATCCCGATGGACGCGAACGGCGTTCCCACGGTGTGCTCGCCCGATCCCGAGCATCCCGGTGTCTGCCACAAGCCCTACCACGACACCAACTTCATCGATCAGGGCGGCCCGCACGGCACCGACGCCTCGATCACCGATATCAACGGCGGCAAGATGGACGGGTTCGTGACGGCGTTACGCAACATCGGGAACGGCTGCATGAAGCATCCGCTGGAGCCGCCGTGCCCCGAGGCGACGAACGGACCGCAGGGCCAGCCCGACATCATGGGCTATCACACGGCCGACGAGATCCCGATCTACTGGAAGTACGCGAAGACGTTCGCGATGCACGACCGGATGTTCGCGCCGACCGACTCGTGGACGCTGCCCTCGCACCTGTTCCTGATCTCGGCGTGGTCGGCCAACTGCACCGATCCGATGGACCCGATGAGTTGCGAGTCCGATCAGAAGTTCCCCGGGCAGCAGTACGCGGAGAAGGGGAACATCTGGACGCCCTCGGCCGGCGAACCGCGCCCGTACGTCTGGGCTCCCATCACGTGGCTGCTCTACCAGCAGGGGGTCTCGTGGGGCTACTACGTCGGCGAGGGCACCTGCATCGCCCCCCCGTGCGAGAAGCTCGACGGCATCGAGACCGCCCCCGTGCAGAACCCCTTGCCGGGGTTCACCGCCGTCGACGCCACCGGCCAGCTCGACCACATCCGTCCCAACAAGGAGTTCAAGCGCGACGCCCTGGCGGGCAACCTGCCGTCGGTGTCCTGGGTGATGCCGGTGGAAGACAAGGGCGAGCACCCGCCGGATTCGATCGAAGCGGGCCAGTCCTACGTCGCGTCGATCATCAACTCGGTGATGAAGGGGCCGCGTGAGCAGTGGCTCCGCACCGCCATCTTCCTCACGTGGGATGACTGGGGCGGCTTCTACGATCACGTGAAGCCGCCGGTGGTCGACGAGAACGGATGGGGGCTGCGGGTGCCGAGCCTGATCATCAGCCCGTGGGCCAAGCAGGGGTTCATCGACCACCAGACGCTCTCCTTCGACGCCTACCTGAAACTGATCGAAGACCGGTTCCTCGGCGGGAGCCGCCTCGACCCCGAGACCGACGGCTGGCCCGACTCGCGGCCAACGGTACGGGAGGAGATCGAGCGCCTCGGCGACCTGTCCAAGGACTTCGATTTCTCCCAGGACCCGATCCCGCCGCTCCCGTTGAACCCGTACCCGTTTCGGAAGTAGTCGTTCGGCGCTGACTTCCGAGGCAACCCCCGGGCTAGGATTGCGCCGCATGCATGGTCGCGGAAGGACCTGGGCCCGAGGCTCGGCACTGTTGCTCATCGCGGCCCTCGTGGGCGCGGCGTGCACGCGGGGGGATGGTCCATCGGTGGCATCCTCCCCGGAGGTCGACCTGACGGCGGGAACCTCATCCGCGCCCGTGCCGACGCCGTCGGAGACACCACTGCCGTTCCTGTTCCCCGATCAGTACCCGGTACTGCCTGACCGGGCCCCGCTGGGTGTCGACACCGACCCGTTGACGGATCCGCCCGCGCCCGCCGACATGCTGGACCCGTTCCGGCCCGTCGACCCCGACGCGGGGATCATGAACCTCGATCACCTGATCTTCATCGTCCAGGAGAACCGCTCGTTCGATCACTACTTCGGGACCTTCCCGGGTGCCGACGGCATCCCTCGCAAGCCCAACGGGACGTTCGCGCCGTGCATCCCCGATCCGAACGGTCCGTGCCGGCGTCCGTACCACGACCGCAACACCGTGGACGGCGGCGGACCGCACGGCTCGGAGGCGGCCACGACGGATATCAACGGTGGGCGCATGGACGGGTTCCTGCAGGCGCTGGAGATCAAAGGGAACGTCTGCATGCGGCATCCCCATCAGGTCCCCTGCCCGCAGGCGACGCTCGGGCCGGGCGGGACGCCCGACGCGATGGGGTTCCACACCGAGGAGGAGATCCCGAACTACTGGGCCTACGCTCGCCGATACGTCCTCCATGACCGCATGTTCGCCCCGGTCGATTCCTGGACCTTGCCCTCGCACCTGTTCCTGGTGTCGGGCTGGGCGGCGACGTGCCCGAACCTCAACGACGCGATGAGCTGCACATCCGAGGTCGACACGCCCGGTTCGAACGCCGCCGACCACGGGCACACCTGGTCACCGCCAGACGGCGCGCCGCGTCCCTACGTCTGGGGCGACATCACCTGGCTGATGTACAAGGCGGGCGTGAGCTGGGGATACTTCGTCGGGCCGGGAACATGCAACGCGCCGCCGTGCCCCGATGTCGAGGGGTCGGTTTCGAAGACGGTCGCCGTGCAGAACCCCTTGCCGGGCTTCCGGTCGGTCGAGGTCACCGGACAGCTCGACAACGTCCGTCCCAACACGGAGTTCTTCGAGGCCGCCGCCGAGGGGAACCTGCCGGCGGTGTCCTGGGTGATGCCGACGCAAGGCCAGGGGGAGCACCCGCCCGACGACATCGCGCCGGGGCAGGCGTGGGTCACCCAGCTCGTCAACGCGGTGATGGAGGGACCGCGCGAGCAGTGGTTGCACACCGCGATCTTCATCACCTGGGACGACTGGGGCGGCTTCTACGACCACGTGAAGCCCACCGTGGTGGATGAGAACGGCTACGGGCTCCGCGTGCCCAGCCTGGTGATCAGCCCGTGGGTCCGTCAGGGCTACATCGATCACCAGACCCTCTCGTTCGACGCCTACCTCAAGCTGATCGAGGACCGGTTCCTCGGTGGGGCGAGGATCGATCCCCGCAAGAACGGTTGGCCGGATTCCCGGCCCACCGTCCGTGAGCTCGTCCCTGAGCTCGGTGACCTCGCGAGGGACTTCGATTTCTCCCAGGTGCCCCTCGAGCCGTTGGTGTTGGACCCCAACGCCTGAGCTCGGCGGCAACCTTCTGGGGCCGAACGCTTGAGTTGGAGGTGTCGAGCGACCGACACCTGGGGGATGACCGCCCGCCACCTGCGACGCACCCTTGCCTGCCTGCTCGCGACCCTGGTGCTCGCCGGGCTGCTGGCGAGCCCGGCGATCGCCGTCCGAACCCGGCAGGCCGACCGTGGGTCGACGGTCTCGGTCCGGGGACGACTCGTCGCGATGGCCGGCGATCCCCGAATCCCGGAGGACGGTCGCCCGATCCAGCGCTACGTCGTGGCCTCGCGCAGCGGATCGGTCCGGCTCTCGGTCGACGCCGCACACGAACCTGGGCTGCTGGCCCAGGTCGGGCGCCGCGTGCAGGTGGTGGGGACGCAGCGGCCGGACGGATCGGTCGGGGTACTCGCCGCACGGGTCGTGGAGCACCGCCGCGCTCCGACCGAGGCCGTGACGGGTTCCCAGAAGTGGGTGAGCCTGCTGTGCCGTTTCGCGGGCAACACGTCGGTGCCACATCCGAAGTCCTGGTACGACGGGCTGGTGGGCGGTTCCTCGAGTTTGATCAGCGACTACTTCGAGGAGACGTCGTACGGGACGATCGATCTGGCCGGCGGCACGGTGATGGCGTGGGTGGACATGCCCCACAACCGTTCGTTCTACGGCGCACCCGCCAACGCCGATCTCACCCAGATGGCGCAGGACTGCGCCACCGCCAGCAACACCGCCGGCCTGGACTTCGACGACTACATCGGCATCGACATGCACTTCAACGAGAACATGACCTACTCCTGGGGAGGCTCCGTCTACCTCACGCTCGACGGCGTGGCGAGGATCTGGAAGGCCACCTGGATGTCGGACTGGGGCGTCGCCGGGGTGCAGGCCCATGAGATGGGTCACGGGTTCGGACTGCTTCACTCGTCGGGCCCGTACGCGCAGACGTATGACTCGCACTGGGATCAGATGAGCTATGCGTACGCCGGTCCGCAGGACGCCACGTACGGCTGGACGCCGGAAGGCACGATCTCCTATCACCGTGACGTCCTGGGATGGTTCGACCCGTCGTGGGTGACGACGGTTCCCGACGGCGGCTCGGCGACCGTGACGCTGCGCCCGCTGTCGGATCCTGCCGCCGCCGGTGGTGAGCGCGAGATCGTGATCCCCGTCACGGCCAACGTCTCCTACACCGTGGAAGCGCGGGAACGATCGGGCGCCGACGTCGGTGTGCCCGGCAACGCCGTCGTGATCCACCAGGTGGACGAGTCGCGCGCGACCAGTTCGCCGTTCGACCGGATCGCGCAGGTGGTGGACGCCGACGGAGACGGCGATGTCAACGACGACGGCGCGATGTGGATCGTGGGGGAGACCTTCTCGGTGGACGCCTTCGACCTGACCGTCTCGGTGAACTCCAAGGCCGGCGACGGTTCCTACCAGGTGAGCGTCGCCTACGGCGTGCCCGATCTCGACACGCCGACGAACCCCACGAGCTTCGCGAGTTCGAGCCACTCGGTGGGGGACTGGTCGGCCGACGACACGATCGCGATGGCGTTCTCGGGCGCGAGCGATATCGGCACCGGGGTAGACGGCTTCTCGATCGCCTGGGGAGGCGCGGCCGTGGCCGCCGACACCACGAAGGATCTCGGCGCGAACGCCACGTCGTTCACCAGCCCCGCCCAGCCCGACGGCGATCGCTACGTCGCGCTGCGGACCGTGGACGAAGCCGGCAACTGGGCCGATCAGATCGTGACGGGGCCGTTCCGGATCGACACCACCATGCCGGACGATGTGCACGTTGACGAGCCCGATGTGTCGTTCACATGGTCGACGTCCGTTCCCGTCTCGTGGAGCGGCGGCGCCGACGCGGGGAGCGGGTTCGCCGGCTTCGACGTTCGATCACGGGCGGCCTCCGCGAAGGCCGACTTCGGTGCATCAGCGGACTGGCTCAACGGGACGGTCGCCACGGAGGACACGTTCGTGGGCAAACCCGGATCGACCCGGTGCTTCAGCGTCCGGAGCGCCGACCTCGTGGCGAACCGGACCGCGTGGAGCGACGAGGGCTGCACCACCGTGCCGCTCGACGAGCGCGCGTTCGTCGTCAAGGGGGCGTGGACCCAGCAGTCCGGCGGTTCCTTCCAGGACACGGTGACCACCACCAAGG
>JBKPMF010000034.1:0-2899 GCA_046732015.1 Actinomycetota bacterium | reverse complement strand
ATTGATCGCCAAGCAGCGGAAGATGTAGCCGAGAGAGCAGCCCGAAGACGAGAAGGAGGCCCCTCATGGCGGACTACGTGGGTGCGCTGGACCAAGGCACCACGAGCACGCGGTTCATGATCTTCGACCACGGCGGCAGCGTCGTGGGCATCGACCAGAAGGAGCACGAGCAGATCTTCCCCAACCCCGGATGGGTCGAACACGACCCGAAAGAGGTGTGGGCCCGCGCCACCGACGTGATCGACGGCGCATTGAAGAAGGCGAACCTCTCCGCGAGCGACCTCGCCGCGATCGGTATCACGAACCAGCGCGAGACCGCCCTGGTGTGGGACCGGAAGACCGGTGAGCCCGTCTACAACGCCCTGGTCTGGCAGGACACGCGTCAGCAGGACATCGTGGATTCGCTGGCGGCCGACGGCGGTCAGGACCGGTTCCGCGCCAAGACCGGCCTGCCGCTGGCGACCTACTTCTCCGGCACCAAGGTCCGCTGGATCCTCGACAACGTCGAGGGTGCCCGCGCGCGTGCCGAAGCCGGCGACCTCATGTTCGGCAACATGGACACGTGGTGCGTGTGGAACCTCACCGGTGGCATCGACGGCGGGCGTCACGTCACCGATGTCTCGAACGCGAGCCGCACGATGCTGATGGACCTCGCGACCCTCGACTGGGACGACGACCTCTTGTCCGCGATCGGCGTACCGAGATCCATGCTGCCGTCGATCGAGCCCTCCTCCGCCGTCTACGGGGAGGCGAAGGGCACGCTCGCAGGTATCCCGGTCGCCGGCATCCTCGGGGACCAGCAGGCTGCGACCTTCGGCCAGGCCGCCTACGACGTCGGCGACGCCAAGAACACCTACGGCACCGGCTGCTTCATGCTCCTGAACACGGGCACCGAGCTGGTTCACTCGAAGTCGGGGCTGCTCACCACCGTGGGATGGAAGCTGGGCGACCAGCCTGCGGTGTACTGCCTGGAGGGCGCGATCGCCATCGCGGGCGCCCTCGTGCAGTGGCTCCGCGATAACCTGGGGATCATCAGCACCTCCCAGGAGATCGAGGAGCTCGCGGCGACGGTCGACGACAACGGCGGCATCTACTTCGTGCCGGCGTTCTCGGGCCTGTTCGCGCCGTACTGGCGAGGCGACGCACGAGGCGCGATCGTGGGGATGACCCGCTACGTCAACAAGGGCCACATCGCCCGAGCCACCCTCGAAGCCACCGCGTGGCAGACCCGCGAGGTGCTCGACGCCATGGAAACCGACTCCGGCGTCACGCTCAAGGAGCTCAAGGTCGACGGCGGGATGGTCTACAACGAGGTCCTGATGCAGTTCCAGGCCGACTCGTTGCAGGTCCCCGTGATCCGGCCGAAGGTCGCCGAAACCACCGCCCTGGGCGCCGCCTACGCGGCCGGCCTGGCGGTCGGATTCTGGAAGGACACCGACGAGCTGCGCCAGTACTGGGGCAAGGACAAGGAATGGAAGCCCCAGATGCCTGCGGACAAGGTGGCGTCCGAGTACGCGAACTGGAAGAAGGCCGTCACCCGAACGTTCGACTGGGTCGAGTAGATCGGAGAGCCCTCATGACCGAAGACGAAAAGCACAAGGACGAACACGACGGGTTCTTCGCCGAAGGCCAGGCAAAGGAGGAACACGATCCCGAGGAGGACCGCCACGGCGACTTCGCCGAGGGGCAGGAACAAGAGCACCACGAGCCTGCCGAGACCCCCAAGGGGACGTTCGCCGAAGGTCAGACCGACGAGGACGACGATCCGACCACCCCGCAGCGAGGCGACTTCGCGCGCGGGGAGGAAACCGCGGAGGACTGACGTGACGGCCGCGGCCCGCCGGCATCGAACCGCTGCGATGATGCACGGTCAATGAGGCGTTCGAGCCCACATGTCCTGATCATCGGCGGCGGCGGTACCGGCGGCGCGCTCGCGCACGACCTCGCGCTCCGTGGTCTCCAGGTCACGTTGGTCGAACGCGGGGAGTTCACGTCCGGGACCACGGGGCGCCACCACGGCCTCTTGCACAGCGGCGCGCGCTATGCCGTCAACGACAAGGAGTCGGCGGTGGAGTGCATCGAGGAGAACACGCTCCTCCGGCGCATCGCGCCCGGTTCGTTCGAAGAGAACGACGGCCTGTTCGTGGCCGTCACCGACGAGGACATGGCCTACCTCCCGTCGTTCCTGGCGGGCTGTGAAGAAACCGGGATCCGCACCCAGGTCCTGCAGCCCGACGAGGCGCTGCGGCTCGAGCCGCTGCTCAACCCCGAGCTGAAGATCGCGGTGCGCGTGCCCGACGCGACGATGGACGCCATGCGCATGCCGCTGCGGTTCTTCGCCACGGCGAGGGCGAACGGTGCGATCCTGCTCAACTACGTCGACGTCACGGATCTCGAGCGCGCCGGCGGCGTGGTGACCGGCGCACGGGTGCGGGACGTCGTCACCGGCCGCGAGACCACGATCGGCGCCGACCTCGTGGTCAACGCCACCGGCCCGTGGTCGGAACAGGTGGCCCACATGGCCGGGGTCGACGTGCCGATCCGGCCCTCCCCCGGCGTGATGCTCGCGGTGCGCGGCCGGCTCTGCAACATGGTGGTGAACCGCCTGCATGCCTCGGGCGACGGCGACATCGTGGTTCCGCAGCGCGCGCTCTCGGTCGTCGGCACCAGTTCCTGGGTGGTCGAGGATCCCGACGACCTCGGTATCCCTGAGGACCATGTCCATCGCATGATCGACGAGGGATCGATGTTGGTCCCCGCCGTCCGCGAGGCGCCGTTCCGCTCGGCGTGGTCGGCGGCCCGGCCGCTGATCGGTTCCAAGGACGACGCCGACTCGGGGCGCGAGCTCTCGCGCACCTTCAAGACGATCGACCACGCCGTGGACGACGGCCTCGAGGGG
>JBKPMF010000033.1:0-6975 GCA_046732015.1 Actinomycetota bacterium | reverse complement strand
GCGGATCGCGGTGGTCGCCAGCGCCACGACCTCATCGGCCTGCCGGTCGATGATCGAGCGCGCGGTGGCATCGCCGCGGGCCGCGGTCTCGAACACCACCGGCGGGAGCTGCGCGATCCGGTCGATGTCGAGCTTGCCGGTGTGCAGGGCGGTCAGGACCTGGAACGGTCGCCGGTAGCCGAGGCAGGCAGGGATCGTCCGCTGCAGCTCGGTCTTGGGCCCGCGGCCGTCCTCCGATCGGATCGCGTGCCACAGCCCCGCTTCGCCGATGTCGTTGCCGCCACCCCAGTCCCCGGAGATCGGTCCCACCGCGGGGAACCGGGTGATCCGTCCGTCGGGCGCCACGCCGGAGCAGTTGATGCCGTAGCCACAGACCACGCCGACCCCCCAGTCGCGGTCCGTGCCGGCACGCAGCACCGCGAATGTGTCGTTGCGCACGAGCCGTTCGTCGGTGACCTCCCGGATCCGCAGCCAGCGATCGATCCGGCGGTCGTCGACCGGGAAGTCGGCGCCGGCCAGGCAGTAGACGCCGAGCTGGGCGACCGGCATCCGATCGGCGCTCAGTCCGGCATCGACGCTCGCCGCCGCCACGGCGTCGAGGACCTGGCCCATGTGGACGTCGCCGCCGTTCTGATCGAAGTCGGTGGTGGGAACGCGGGCCGCGCCGAGCACGGCTCCGTCCTTGCGGAGCAAGACGGCGTCGATCTTCGAGCCGCCACCGTCGACGGCCAGGATGGCGGGCAGTCGACTCACGGGAGCGTCTCCAGGTCCGCGACGGTGACGAACGATGCGCCGACCGCTCGGAGCCCGTCGATCGTGGGGCCGACCGCCTCGGCCGTGCCTCCGGGCCACGTGTGGAGCAGGACGACGGCACCGTCGCCGTGACCGCGCACCCCGTCGATCGCGTCATGCGTGATGGCCTCACCGGTTCGGGTGGCTTCCCAGTCCTCGAGCACCACGTTCCAGTACACGTTCCGGTAGCCGAGGCCCTCGAGGACGCCGAGGACCCGCGGATCGTCGTGGCCGGCGCCGAACGGACACCGGAACCAGGGCCGGGGATCGACGCCGGTCGCTTCGAGGACCGCGCGATGGCCGTCCTGCACGTCGGTGGTGATCCCCTCGTCGTGCAGCAGCGGCATGCGTGCGTGGTAGAAGCTGTGAAGGCCGATCAGGTGGCCGTCGTCCGCGATCGAGCGCGCGAGTTGGGGTTGCGCCTCCGCCCACCGTCCCTGGACGAAGAACGTGGCTCGCACGTCGCGCTCCCGGAGCGCGTCGAGGATCCTCCCGGGGGCGTCCGGCGGGCACCATGGCCGGTCGGGGTGTTCCGCGTCGAACGTGAGCGCCACGCGAAGGGCGGCCGGATCACTCACGCGTGGTCACCTTGGAGGCCCGGTAGTAGGCGCCGGGTTCGCGGCCCCGGAGGACCGAGAGCTTCCACGCCAGCAGCTGCGCGGGCACGATGGACACGGCCGAGGACAGGAGGCGGTCGACCGGGCCGATCGTGAGTCCTGGGATACCGGACGGCCGCGTCGCCTCCGTGACCAAGAAC
The DNA here is from genome assembly GCA_046732015.1 of Actinomycetota bacterium. Lineage (GTDB taxonomy): Bacteria > Actinomycetota > UBA4738 > UBA4738 > HRBIN12 > JAOUEA01. The sequence goes on along the minus strand of JBKPMF010000033.1, from coordinate 5,426 downwards.
ACCGAGGCACCGGCGTCGCGCAATTCCGCTGCGAGCCCTATGTCCAGGTCGACCGTTTCGGGTTCGGTGGCGATCAGCATGGCGGCCAGGTTGGGGCCCACGAGCTCCAGGGGCCCGTGACGGAACTGGGCGGTCTGGAGGGCCTCGATGGGCATGCCGACCGCTTCCTTGATCGTGAGGGCGCCCATCTCGGCGGCGGCGCGAGCGGGGCCACGGCCGAGGATGACCGCGGTGTCTCGATCGCCGAGCCATGCGACGAGTTCGTCGCTCGTGCCGGGGTCGGCGAGCAGGCGTTCGATGGCCACGGCCGCCATGTCGGTCTCTCGTCCGAACCGATCCACCACGCCCGGAACGGGTGTGCCCGTCAGCACGGCGGCGATCGCGCCCACGACCACCAACGAGCCGGCGAAGGTCATCGTCGACGGACCGGACTCGTCGCCCGCCGCCGTGTCGAGCACGTCGTCGGCGAGCGAGGCGAGGGTATTGGTGTGTCCGTTCGTCACGGCCACGATGTGCGACGGCGCCGCGCTCGAGCGGATGTGTTCGGCCACCTTCACCACCTCGGCGCTCTCGCCCGACTGGCTCACTGCCACCACCAGGGTGTGCGGTCCCAGCATCGCGGTGCGGAAATGCAGGAGCTCGGCCGAATCGAGCATCACGGCGGCGATGCCGCCGCGCGCGAGTTCGGCGACGGCGGGGTAACACGCGTCGTAGGAGCTGCCCATGCCGGTGAAGACCAGGGTGCGACCGGTCGCGGGGGCCGCGATGGACGCCAGGGTTCCGGCCTGCTCGGCCAGCGCCGAGGCCGCTCGCCGCAGGGCGTCCGGCTGGCCGCTGATCTCGGCGATGAATGGGTCAGGAAAGTTTCCTAACGATTTCATCGGCGCGAGTGTACGATGCCGACGGCATGGGTGTGAAGGTCGCGGTCGTCGGTGGAGGCAGCACGTACACGCCGGAGCTCGTCGAGGGGTTCGTCACCCGCGGCGACCGCCTCCCGGTGGACGAGCTGGTGCTGCTCGACATCGACCGCGAGCGGCTCGACGTGGTCGGCGCCCTGGCCGAACGCATGATGCGCAGGGCGGGCTGGTCGGGCCGTCTCACCCTCACCGATGATCGTGTCGAGGCGATCGACGGCGCCGACTTCGTGATCGTGCAGCTCCGCGTGGGCGGGAACCAGGCTCGCTACCGCGACGAGACGATCCCGCCCCGGTTCGGGTGCATCGGCCAGGAGACGACCGGTCCCGGCGGGTTCGCGAAGGCGCTGCGCACGGTACCGGTGGTGTTGGAGCTGGCCGAGCTGACGGCCGACCGCGGCGCCCCCGGCGCGTGGTTCGTGGACTTCACCAACCCGACCGGGCTGGTCACGCAGGCGCTGTTGGACCAGGGACACCGGGCGATCGGCCTCTGCAACGTGGCGATCGGGTTCCAGCGGGAGTTCGCGTCGATGTTCGAGGTCGACCCGTCGAGCGTGCAACTGGACCACGTCGGGCTCAACCACCTGACGTGGGAGCGCAAGGTGCTGATCGACGGGGAGGATCGCCTGCCGGCGCTGCTGGACGCGCTCGATGACCCTGACTCGCCCGCGCAGGCGTACCGACGCGAACTGGAAGCCGAGACGCATCTGGACCTGGTGCAGGCGCTGCGCGCGATCCCCAGCTACTACCTCCACTACTACTACGACGTCGATCGCGTGCTCGCTGCTCAGCAGGCGGGGGAGACACCGCGGGCCGAGGAGGTCATGCAGATCGAGGCGGGGCTGCTGGATCTGTACCGGGACCCGGCGCTCGACACGAAGCCGAAGCTCCTGGAAGAGCGCGGGGGCGCGTTCTACAGCGACGCGGCCGCGGCGCTCGTCGCCTCGCTCCATGCGGGAACGGGCGACGTGCAGGTCGTGAACCTGCGCAACGACGGCGCGATCGCGAACCTGGCCGACGACGCGGTGGTGGAGATCTCGGCCTCGATCGACCGCGACGGGGCCCATCCGATCGCGACCGAGGCGCTCGCGCCGGCCATGCACGGCCTGGTGGCGCACGCGAAGGCCTACGAACTGCTCGCGATCGACGCGGCGATCTCCGGGAGCCGGGTCACGGCGTTGCAGGCGCTCATGGCCAATCCTCTGGTCGGCGACCACGAGCGCGCCGTGCCCTTGCTCGAGGCGCTCCTCACCGCCAACGAGGCGCACCTTCCCCGGTTCTTCGGCGACTGAACGGGCGCTAGCGCGTCGTCAGTTCTCCGGCATGCCGTTGGATCTTCGCCAGTGCTTCCACCGCGTCATCGATGCCCCGGTCGCCGTCCCGGAACACGTTCTCCATGAAGTAGACCGACTCGCGCTGGCCGGCGGCCTCGGCCACGGGGAACGACATCGCCTGCATGTCCAAGCGGTCGGCGAACTCGACCGCCACTGGGAGCCGTGACAGCGACGGCTGGAACAACTCGTAGCGGTTCATCGAGGGGTATTGCACCTCGGCGGGGATGCCCTCGGCCTCCATCGCCGCGCACACCACCTCGTTGGTGGCCCCCGCGAACATCTCCGGATCGATCGCGAGGATGTAGTTGTAGAAGCTCCACCGGGTGACGCGTTCGTCGTGCGGCATCACGCGGACGCCGGGGACGGCCGCGACGTCCCGTTCGAACGCCTTCCCGGTCACCGCCCGCTCGGCCTGCTGGGCGGGGAAGCGCTGCATCGCGACGACGAGGAGCGCGGCGTTCAGGTCCGACAGCCGGTAGTTCGCCCCGAACGTGTACGCCTTCTCGTCGGGATCCTTCGCACGCCCGCAGTCGATGATCGAGTGTGCTCGTTGCGCGAGCCCGGCGTCGTTCGTGAGGAGGCTCCCGCCCTCGCCCGATGTGAGGATCTTGGACGACTGGTGGCTGAAGGAGCCGAACTCGCCGAAGCTCCCTGCGCCCTGATCGCGCCATCGCTGTCCCGGTGCGTGGGCGCAGTCCTCGATGACCGCCAGCCCGTGCTTGCCGGCGATCTCCATGATCCGATCCATGTCCGCCATCTGGTGGCCCAGGTGCACGGGCATGATCGCACGGGTGCGCTCGGTGATCGCGGCTTCGACGAGGTCGGGATCGATCGTCCACGTGTCCGGGGTGACGTCGACGAACACCGGGATCGCGCCCGCCGCCATCGGTGCGTAGGCGGTGGCGGCGAACGTGAGCGCGGGCACGATGACCTCGTCGCCCCATCCGATGTCCAGCGCTTTGCACGCCACCTCCATCGTGACCGTGCCATTCATCATCAAGACGCCGTGGGTCGCGCCTTGGTAGGCGGCGAAGGCTTCCTCGAACGCTGCGCCGTGGATCCCGGGCTCGGGGAACCCGCCCCACTCGCCGCTGCGCACCACATCGGTGACGGCGGCGACGACCTCGTCATCGACCACCGGCCACGCCGGGTAGTCGGTCGAGCGCACGGGGGTCCCTCCGTTGATCGCGAGTTCAGACATGGTGGTGCTCGCTCCTTCCAGAGTCGGCCGCTGCGGTGTGGTGCTGTTAGCGTGCGCGGCATGGGGCCGCGCGTCGTCGTCATCGGTGGTGGTTCCGCCTACATGCCGGGGATCGCGTTCGCCTTCGCGAACGCGTCCGTGGCGTTCCCGGATGCGACGCTCGTGCTGCACGATCTCGATCGCGATGCCCTCCGACTGCAGGAGCGCCTCACGGGCGCCATCATGCGCTCCCGGGGCGCCGACGGCATCCGTGTCGAGGTCCACCTCGACCGCGAGCCCGCCTTGGAGGGCGCCGATGTGGTCCTGGCCGCCTTCCGGCCCGGCGGGTTCGAGGCGCGGCACTTCGACGAGAAGATCGCGATCGACCACGGCGTGATCGGGCAGGAAACCGCGGGTCCTGGAGGGTTCGCGATGGCCCTGCGGTCGGTGCCCGTGGTGCTGGCGATCGCCGACGAACTCCGACGTGTGGGCAACGACGGCGCGGTGCTCTTGAACTACACGAACCCCGTGCAGATCGTGAGCGAGGCGGTGGCGCGATTCGCCGCCGGCGTGCCCTACGTCGGATTGTGCGATCAGACCGAGGGTGAGCGACGATTCCTGGGACGGCTCATGGGATGCGACCCGCGTTCGATCGAACTCGACACCTGCGGCACCAATCACATGACGTTCACCCGCGGGGTCTCCGTCGATGGACAGGATCGAACGGTGGCGGTATGGGCCCGGCTGGACACCCTCGCCCTCGACGAGCTCGAGACCGAGGCCGAACGCCGGATCGTGCGCCTGTTCCGGATGTTCGGCCGCATCCCCAGCGAGTACATGCAGTACTTCCTGTTCCACGACGAGGTGCTTGCGGAGCAGCGCGCCCGGGGCCGCACCCGCGCCGAAGAGATCATGGCGCTCCTGCCCGACGTGCTCACCAGCTACCGAGCCGAGGCATCGAGCGACCATCCCGAGCCGTCGATGGCCCGCGCCAGCGAGGAGCACGGCGACTTCGCCGTCTCGGTCATGGTCGCGATGCTGGGCGGCGAGCGAGCGCGGTTCGTGCTGAACCTGCCCAACGAAGGCCAGGTCGAGGATCTGCCGCGGATGACCATCGTGGAGACGCCCGCCTGGGTGCACGGTCGGATCGTAGAACCGGTCCCGCAGGGCGCCCTGCCTCCCGAGGTGAGCGGCATGGTCCGCCAGGTGGCCGCCCACGCCGAGCTCACCGCCGAGGCGGCCGTCACGGGCAATCGGGCGCTCGCGGTTGAAGCGCTGGCGCTGCACCCGTTGATCCGTTCCATCGGGACCGCCGAGTCGCTCGTCGATGCTTACCTGCACGCCCATGCCGATCTCCTGCCGCAGTTCCCGATCACGTGAACCCGCTCGAAGCCCACCCGCCGTTGGCTCTCGACGACGTCCTTGCGAGCGTGGTCGACGGCCGGACCAAAGGCATGCCGGAACACGAGGTCGCCCTCGGCGACGTGCCCGCACGGGGGCTGTCGCTCGCCGATCTGTCGTTACCCGTGATGTCCCTTCGCTCGTCCGCCCTCGAGCACAACGTCGCCCTGACGGCCGACTACTGCCGTCGGGCCGGCGTGTCGCTGGCGCCCCACGGCAAGACGACGATGGCTCCGCAACTGTGGGATCGGCAGGTGCGTGCCGGAGCTTGGGGACTGACGGCCGCCACGGCGCAGCAGGCCCAGGTGATGCGTGGGGTCGGCGTGCGTCGGGTGATGATCGCCAACCAACTCGTCGACCCCGCATCGATCCGATGGATGGGCGCCTGCCTGGGGGACCCGGATCTCGAGCTGTGGTCGTGGGTCGATTCCCCCGACGCGGCGTCTTTGCTGGAGGCAGGGGTGCGGGAGCTCGGGGTCGCGGAGGCCCATCGCGTGCTGGTCGAGCTGGGTCACCCGGGCGGTCGCACGGGTGCCCGATCCGTGGCCGATGCGATCGAGGTCGCCGCATCGGTCGCGGCCTCGCCGGTCCTGGAAC
>JBKPMF010000032.1:0-6531 GCA_046732015.1 Actinomycetota bacterium | reverse complement strand
AGCCGTACACCTTGCGGCTCTGGTACGTGCGTGGCGATATCCTCGCCAAGGCCGGTCGTGACGAGGAGGCCGCCGCCGAGTTCCGCAAGGTCATGCGGCACGACGCCACGGCGTTCGACACGGCCGAACGGCTCGCCGCGCTGGGCTGACGGGCGGCAGAGGGAGCCGTCGTGGATACCACGTCTCGCACGCCGATCCTGTTCGAGGCAGGTTCGGGCATCGTCGGGGTGGACACCGGCATGGTGGGCCAGCGCGAGTTGAACGCCGTGTACATCCTCACCGGCTCAGAACCCACGTTGGTCGAAGCCGGCCCGGGCGCCGATCTGCCGGCGGTGACGGAGGCCCTGGATCGGGTCGGCCTCGCTCCGGGCGACCTCGCGCACGTCGTGGTGACCCACATCCACGTCGATCACGCCGGTGCGACGGGGGCCCTGACGCAGCGGTATCCCTCGGCGACGGTGTGGGTGCATGAGCGGGGAGCACCCCATATGGTCGATCCCACGCGGTTGGTGGCCAGCACGGCCAGGACCTACGGCGAGGAACGGATGCGGGCGTTCTACGGCGAGACCCTGCCGGTGGACCGCGACCGGATCCACACGGTCGTGGACGGCGACCTGATCCGGGTGGGCGACCGCAGCCTGTCCGTGCTCCACACCCCCGGCCACGCGTCGCATCACGTGGCGTTGCACGACTCGGCGTCGGGGGCCGTGTTCACCGGCGAGGCCATCGGCTCGCATCTGCCGTGGGCCGACGCCTATCGACCGGCGCTCCCGCCACCCGAGGTCGATGTCGAGCAGGCGCTCGCCAGCATCGAACGCATCCGCGCGGTCGGACCGACCTCCTTGCTGACCTCCCACTTCGGGCCCGTGCCGGACGCCGAGGAAGGGTGCCGCCGAGGGGCCGAGCGCATCCGCTCCTGGGCCGAGACCGTGCGGCAGGTCCTCGAGGACGATCCGGGCGCCGACGCCGATCTCGTCACTTCGGTGCTCACCGACCAGGCCTCCGATGAGTTCCTGGCCGATGCCGGTACTCCGATCGACCTCTCGCGCTACGACGCCCTGGGCAGCATCCGCATGAACGCGACGGGGTTGTCCCGCTACTGGCGGAAGCGATGGGACGGCGAAGCAACGCCCTAGCGAAGCGTGTCGGTGCCAGGGGGTAGGTTGACCTCCCTCCCGCTCGGAGCAAGCGCGGTCATCCTCCCAGCCGCATGACGAAGGGAGTCCTCGATGCTGACGGTCAACGTCGTGGTCCTGGCAGGGACCATCTCGGCTGAACCGATCCAACGCCGTCTGCCTTCCGGCGACGAGGTCACCGAACTCCGCGTCTCGGTGCCCGAGGCCGGCCGCCGGCTGCTTCCTCTGCCCGTGGCCGCCTGGCACGCCACCGTGGGTCCTGACGTCCTGCGCGATCTGGCCAAGGGCGATCAGGTGCTCGTTCACGGGCAGCTCGTGAGGCGGTTCTACCGAAGCGGCGCCGGGGCACGGAGCCTCACCGAAGTGGTGGCCACCGGCATCAAGAAGCTGGAGGCCGAGCGGTCCGAGGTGGATGGGTCGGCGGAGGCGGATCGAGCGGCATCATGACCATGCCCGTGCGTGGCTTCGGCCAGAAGTAGGTCGACTTCTGCGGCAGGCGCTCCCCCCGACCGATCACCGTGCGGATGCGATCGGGCGTGGTGGGCGGCAGGAAGTACGCGGCGACGGCCTCCCCGCTGTCCACCGCGTGCACTGCTTCGTGCGCATCGTGTACGAACCGCAACCCATCGGTGGGGACGGCGCCGTCCAGGAGCTCTTCGTGCAGTGCTCGGACGGCCGGCGCTTCGCCGGACAGCTTGATCGACCGGAACACCGTCTCGCCGGCCTCGCGGCTCGCCACCGCCGCGATCAGGTCGTCATCCGAGCAGGCGGCGAGCGCGGTCTCCAGCCCGTCGAGCACCGGACCGTCCGTCCCCACGGCCTCGCCGGCGGTCTGGATACGGTGGAAGGGCAGGACGGGGAGATGCTCCTCCGCGGCGTCCACGATCAGGGTCATCACCCGGTCCCAAGGTCCGGGGCCGTCGACGGCGTGGCGTTCCTCGCGGTATCGCAAGGCCGTGGTGTACCGGTGGTGTCCGTCGGCGATCAGGAGCGGTTCGGCCGCCAGCCAGCTCGCGATCCCCGCGTCGTCCTCGATCGGCCACAGCCGGTGGGCCACGCCTTGTTCGTCCACCGTGGAGAACAGCGGCGTCGTGGCCGCGGTCGCATGGAGCAACGAGGCCAGGGGCGGCGATGGCCCCGCGATCGTGCCGTACACGGCCGACAGGTGCGTGGCGGTGGCGCGGAGCAAGCGAAGCCGATCCTGGACCGGCCCGGGCATCGTGTGCTCATGAGGGATCACCGAGCCGCCCCACGGTTCCAGGTCCATCGCGCAGACCAGGCCCAGGATCGATCGTTCGGTCCCCTCCGGGCCGACGAGCATCTCGTAGGCGAAATAGGTCGGTTCGGGGATCCGGACCACGGCGCCCGTCCGCTCCCAATCCGCCAGCAGCTGGGCGGCGCGCGCATAGCGGCTCTCCGGGTGGGCGGGGTCGTCGGTACCTTCCGCCAGATCCAGGTGCACGACGCTGAACGGACTCGCCGAAAGGTAGTCTCGCCGGCGACGATCGGTGATGACGTCGTAAGGCGGGGCGGTGACCCGATCCAACGGACCGGCCACCGAAGGCTCGAACACGAGCGCCTGGAACGGGGCGATGCGGGGCATGCACCTTGTATAACAGCCGCGTGATCCTGCTCGAGCGATACGACGCGTTCTTGTTCGATCTGGACGGGGTGCTCTACCGAGGCGATGAGGCGATCCCGCACGCCCCCGAGGCCGTCGCGGCCATCCGGGCGGCCGGCAAGGGGGTGGCGTTCGTGACGAACAACGCCAGTGCCACCCCCGATGCCGTGGTCGAGCGGTTGGATCGAGTGGGGGTCGGGGCCCACGCGTCGGAGGTCGAGACCTCAGCCCTGACCACCGCCGCCCTGCTGGCCCGCCGGGGGACCCGGCACGTCGTGGTGATCGGGGAAGCCGGGCTCCTCGAGGCCCTCGCGGGCGCCGGGATCCGGGCGACCCGTGCCAAGGACCTCACCGAAGGTCCCGGCGACGCCGAGGCGGTGGTGGTGGGACTCGATCGCTCCGCCGACTACGGGGCCCTTCGAGCTGCGTGCTTGCAGGTCGATGCCGGAGCCGCCCTGATCGCCTCGAACCCCGACACCTCTTTCCCCGCGCCCGGCGGCCATCGCTGGCCGGGAGCGGGCGCCCTGCTCGCGGCGATCCAGGCCACCACCGGGGTCACTGCCGAGGTGGTGGGCAAGCCGAACGCACCGATCTTCGAGGCTGCCCTCGCCCGTGCCGGGGGAGGGCGTCCCTTGATGATCGGCGACCGCCTCGACACCGATATCGAGGGGGCTTCCCGGCTCGGCTGGGACTCCCTCCTGGTCCTGACCGGGATCGACGGCCGGAACCAGGCCCTCGAAGCGCCGCATCCGCCTACGTACATCGGCCAGGACCTCTCATGCCTGGTCGAGCCCGGTTTCGCCTGAGCGCACTCGGGCGGGCGGCCCATCCCCGGACGGTATGCTGGTCGGGCACCCAGAAGGCACCCCACGGAACCGACCGACACGGTTCACACCGTCGGAAAGGACCATCATGCTGCTCGACGACATCCGGAAGACCCTGGAAGCGACCTTCAGCAACCTCAGTCCGTCCAAGGCCCAGGAGCTGGCGAAAGGCCTGATGGAGCCCGGCGCGGCCAAGGATCAGATCGCCAAGACGGCCGCCGAGCTCATCGAGTGGTCGCAGGGCAATCGGGAGCGGCTCACCACGTACATCCGCGAGGAGATCCGCAACCAGATGCAGACGATGGGCGTGGCGACTCGCTCGGACCTGGATTCGGTGAAGAAGCGGGTCCGTGAACTCGAGCGCGCCGCAGGCATGACCGCCTCCGGACGCTCCGGCGCCAAGAACGCCACGACCCGCAAGCGTTCCACCGCGAAGAAGCGCACCGCGAGGAAGTCCACGGCCAAGAAGAGTACGGCCAAGAGCACGGCGAAGGCGCCCTCGGCCGGTCCGGCTGCACCGGCATCGACGGCTGGAACCTCAACGGACGGGTAGCCGGTCATCACCCCGGCATCCGCCACCGTGACCCGTCGCCGGCTCGACACAGAACTCGTCCGCCGCGGCTTGGCGGTGAGTCGCGCCGAGGCTCAGGAGGCGGTCCGCAACGGCCTGGTCCTGGTCTCGGGGTCTCCCGCCACCAAGGTGGCCACCATGGTCGACGACGATGCACCGCTGACGCTCCGCGGTGTGGCCCGGCGGTTCGTCTCACGAGGTGGTGACAAGCTCCGAGCTGCCCTCGACCGGTTCGCGGTTGAGCCGACGGACCTCGAGGCACTCGACGCCGGAGCTTCGACCGGAGGCTTCACCGATTGCCTGCTCCAGGCCGGGGCCGCCCGCGTGATCGCGGTCGACGTCGGATACGGGCAGCTGGCGTGGTCCCTTCGGACCGACGACCGGGTCACCGTGATGGAACGAACGAACGTCCGGGAGGTACTGCCCGGATCCCTGCCGTTCGTGCCGTCACTGGTGGTGGCCGATCTGTCGTTCATCTCGTTGAACGCCGTGTTGCCGGCCCTGGTCTCCCTCGCTTCGCCGGACGCGACGTTCGTCCTGTTGGTCAAGCCCCAGTTCGAAGCCGGACCCAAGGACGTGGGCCGTGGCGGCGTCGTCCGGGACCCCGCGGTATGGGACCGGGTGCTGCGCGAGATCACGGCCCGGTCGAGGACGAACGGCATCGCGCCGCTCGGGCTCATGGCCTCGCCGGTCGTCGGCCCGGCGGGCAATGTGGAGTTCCTGCTCCATGCGCGACGCGGCGCCGATCCCGTGACGCTGGACATCGACGCAGTGGTCGCCGAAGGCGAGGCGATCCGCGGATGAGCCGGGTCGGGTTCGTGACCCATCCCGGCCGCTCGGTGGCGGTCGAGACCGCCGAGGAGCTCCAAGCGTGGCTGCGGGCCCAGGGTGCCGACACGGTAGTGCTCCCCGGCGACGGGTCCCTTCCGGCCGGTGGCGAGGCCGTCGACCTCGTGGTCTCGGTCGGTGGGGACGGTACCTTCCTGCGGGCGGCGTACGCGGCGTCGGATCTGGGATGCCCGGTGTTGGGCGTGAAGGTCGGCCGGCTGGGCTTCCTCACGGAGGTCGAACCTTCCGGGGCGACCGAGCTGATCAGCGCGGTCCTGGCCGGCACCGCTCGGATCGAACGCCGGATGGCGCTCACCGTGGAGCCGCTCGAGGGCGCCGACTTCCCCCCGCAGTGGGGCCTGAACGAGGTGATGGTCGAGAAGCACGCGCGACACCGTCTGGTGCGCCTCGCGGTGGAGGTGGACGGCGACTACGTGACCACCTTCTCGGCGGACGGGGTCATCGTGGCCTCGCCGACGGGCTCGACGGCATATTCCTTCTCCGCGCGGGGGCCCATCGTGAGCCCGGACGTCGAATCGCTGATCCTCACGCCGATCGCGGCTCACATGGTATTCGATCGCTCGTTCGTGCTGGACCCGGGGAGCGAGGTGTCCCTCGAGGTCATGGGGGAGGAGAGCGGGATCCTGTCCGCGGACGGCCGTGAGAGCGTCGAGCTCCCGGTCGGGTCCCGGGTACGTATCCGCGCCTCGAGCCGTCCCGCGGCCCTGGTGCGACGCGGCGACGCTCCCGGCTTCCTCTCGCTGGTTCGGGAGAAGTTCGGTCTGCCGGGTGACGACGATGACGATGAGTCCGACGATGTCGGCTCACCGGGCTAGTATCCGCGCGTGCTGCACGAGCTCCACATCGCGGGGCTGGGCGTCATCGACGATCTCGATCTGGCGCTGCACCCCGGCCTGAACGTCCTGACCGGAGAGACCGGTGCCGGCAAGACCATGGTGACCACCGGGCTCACGCTCGCACTGGGAGCGCGTGCCGCAGCCTCGCTCGTGCGCGACGGCGCCAAGGCCGCCCGCGTCCAGGCGCGGTTCGATGCTCCGGACGACGCGGACGACTGGGCCGAAGACGGCGAGGTCATCCTGGCCAGGACCGTCTCGGCCGAGGGCAAGAGCACGGCGCGGATCTCCGGCCAACTGGCCACGGCGACCACGCTGGCCTCGCTCGGCGAACACCTCGTCGAGGTCCACGGTCAGCATCAGGCCCAGCGTCTGTTGTCACCGGTGACCCAGACGGCCTTCCTCGACCGGTTCGCCGGCGACGAGCACCTCGTGGCGCTGGGTACCTACCGTGAGGCGTTCGACGCCCTCCGGCGCGCCTCGGACGAGCACGACCGGTTGCGCGTGGCGGCTCGGGACCGCGAGCGCGAATTGGACCTGCTCGCCTACCAGGTGCGGGAGATCGAAGGGGTGGGCCCCCAGGCGGGCGAGAGCGCCGCGCTCGCGGGAGAGGAGGCCCGGCTCGCCCACGTCGAGCGGCTGATCGAACACACCGCCGCGGCGGGGTCCGCGCTTGCCGGCGACGACGACACCGCCG
>JBKPMF010000031.1:0-3893 GCA_046732015.1 Actinomycetota bacterium | reverse complement strand
GTCGAGGTACTCCGTGATCTTGGCGGCGATGGACTTGCCGACGCTGGGGATCGCCAGGACGCCGGCGGCGTCGAGACCGCTCAGGTCGTCGGGATAGCCGCCGACCGCCCTCGCGGCCTTCTCATAGGAACGCGGCTTGAACGGGTCGTCCGAGACGATCGACAACAGGTCGGCGTACTCGAGGAGCATGCGCTCGACGTCGTCGTTCGTGCGCGGCACCGCGATGCCTCAGGCGAGACCGAAGAGGTACAGGAGCAGGGCCTTCTGCGTGTGCAGGCGGTTCTCCGCCTCGTCCCAGACGGCGGCGTGGGGGCCATCGATCACATCGGCGGCGATCTCCTGGCCTCGGTGGGCCGGCAGACAGTGGAGCACCACGACGTCGTCGGCGGCGAGGTCGACCAGCTTGCCGTCCAGTTGGTAGGCCGAGAACACGAGCGTGCGCTCGTCGGTCTCGGCTTCCTGGCCCATGCTGGCCCACACGTCCGTGTACAGCACGTCGGCGTCGGTGGCCGCTTTCGCGGCGTCGTCGGTGATCAGGACGCTGCCGCCCGTCTCCGCCGCGATCGCCTCGGCCCGGTGCACCACCTGCGGGATCGGCTCGAACCCCACCGGCGATGCGATCCGCACGTGCATCCCCACCTTCGCGCCGGCGAGCAGGAGCGAGTGCGCCACGTTGTTGCCGTCCCCGAGGTAGGTGAGGACGCGACCGTCCAGCGAACCGAGCCGCTCGCGCACCGTGAGCAGGTCCGCGAGCGCCTGGCATGGATGCTCGAAGTCGCTGAGGGAGTTCACCACCGGGACCGAGGCGGCCTTGGCCAGCAGCTCCAGTCGCTCCTGCTCGAACGTGCGCAACACGATCGCGTCGACGTAGCGCGACAGCACCTTGCCGGTGTCCTCGATCGTCTCGCCCCGGCCCAGTTGCAGGTCCGAGGACGACAGCACGACGGGATGGGCGCCCATCTGCGCCACCCCCACCTCGAACGAAACACGCGTTCGGGTGGAAGGCTTCTCGAAGATCAGCGCGATCGAGCGGCCGGCAAGATGCCGTGCGTAGGTCTCGGGATGCGCCTTGACGTCGGCCGCCAGATCCAGCACCTGGGTGAACTCGGTAGGCGAAAGGTCGTCGACGGAGAGGTAGTCACGTTCCACGGCGCGGAGTCTATCGGCAAGCCCGCTCAGCGTGCCAGCGCAGGGCGCGAGTCGGGCGTCGGTCCGGACCTCAGGTGGGCTCAACCGGCTCGGAGCTGCGCCCCGAAGTCACGGGCGAGCGCCGCCACGACGCGTTCGACGAGCGGCTCCGTCTCCTCGCCCGTCAGCGTCCGGTCGGGCGCGCGGAACTCCAGGGTGAACGCGAAGCTCTTGGTGCCTTCGGGCAGCGAACCTCCACGGAAGACGTCGAACAGTTCGCAGTTCGCCAGCAGGTCGCCGGCGGCGTCCTCCAGCGCGTGCTGGATCGCACCGGCGGCCACGTCCTCGGCCACCACGAACGCCAGGTCACGCCGAACGGGCGGGAACCGGGGGACGTCCCGGAAGGCGAACTCCTTCGTCGTGGCAGCGAGCAGCGCACGCACCTCCAGCTCGGCGACCGCCACGCGGCCCTCGAGTTCCAGGTCTGCGGCGACCCGCGGGTGGATCTCGCCTAGGACGCCGGCACGCTCCCCCCCCACGAGGACCGCGGCGGACCGACCCGGATGGAAGGATCCGCTCACGGCACCGCCCAGCGACCAGTCCGCGATCGCGAGTTCGTCCATCAGGGCCTCGAGGATGCCCGAGGCGTCGAGCACATCGAAGTCGCGGCGTTCGCCGGACCATCCCTGACTCGCAGGCCCGCACAGGGCCCATGCCACCTTCGGTCGCTCTTCCACGGGTTCGCCGAGCCGGAAGACGATGCCCGTCTCGAAGAGCGCCACGGATCCCGCGCCACGAGCCTGATTGCGCGCCACCGTGCGAAGCAGCCCCGGCAGTAGCCGCGTACGCAGGAATGCGTCGTCGGCCTGGAGTGGATTGGCCACCTCGATCGGATCCGTGTCCCCGGTCAGTGCGAGATCTTCCGCCGACGCGAACGGTAGCGGACGAACGTCCCGCAGGCCTGCCCGAACCAGGGCGTCGCGGATGCGTTCACGGAACCGGTATCCCTCCGGCACGCCGCCGGCCTGGCCCGCCGAGATCACCGTCGACCCGATCCGGTCATACCCCTCGATCCGCGCCACCTCTTCGATCAGGTCGACCTCGCGGTCGATGTCCACGCGGTAGCCCGGCACTTCGACCTCGACGAGGTCGTCCTGCTGCCGGTGGGCAAGCCGGAGCCGGTCGAACACGGCGGCGGCGGCGGCGGCGGGGACCTGGTAGTCGAGCAGCATCGAGGCGCGCGATGGCCGCATCGGGACCCAGTGACGCTCCGACACCGATCCCGCCTCGGCGAGACCCCGGGCGACGGCGCCGCCGGCCCACGCGGCGATCAACCCGGCGCATCGCGCGGCGGCGCGCTCGAGTCCTTCGCGGTCGGTTCCGCGTTCGAACCGATGGGCGGCTTCGCTGTGCAGGTCGAGTCTTCGGGCGCTGCGAAGGACCCCGGTGCGGGTGAAGTAGGCGCTCTCCAGGAGCACCTGGGTGGTGGCATCGCTCACCTCGGAGGTGGCCCCGCCCATCACTCCGCCGATCGCGACGGGCTTCTCCAGATCGCAGATCAACAGGTCCTCGGGCGTCAACGTGCGCTCGACGTCGTCCAGCGTGGTGATCCGCTCCCCGTCCGTGGCATGACGGACCACGATGCCCGGCCCCGCGAGACGGTCCATGTCGAACCCGTGCAGCGGCTGGCCGAGTTCGAGCATCGTGTAGTTCGTGGCGTCGACCACGATGGAGACGGGCCGCATCCCACTCGCCGTGAGCCGTGCTTGCACCCGCAGCGGGGAATCCCCCGATGCGTCGACCCCTCGGATGATCCGGGCGACGTAGTGCGGACATGCCTCGGCAGCCTCGATCCGAACGGTGGCGATCGATGACGCTTCCTCCTCGGTCTCCTCCAGATCGATGGCGGGCTCGACCAGCGGCACACCGGTGGCGGCGGACACCTCGCGGGCCACGCCGAAGACGCTCAGGAAATCCGGCCGGTTCGGTTCCACCTCGATGTCGAGGACGGCGTCGTCCAACCCGAACGCGGCCTTGAAGTCCTGACCCATCTCGACGGGTTCGTCGTTGAGCACCAGGATGCCCTCGTGGACGTCGGCGATGTTCAGCTCGCGAGGCGAGCACAGCATCCCGTTGCTCATCACCCCACGGAGCTTGCGCGGCGCAAGCGGCTCGGTAAGGACCGGCACCCTCGACCCGGGCTTGGCCCACGGGACGAGGTCGCCGGCCACGAAGTTCCGCACGCCGGCACACACGATCTGCTCGCCCTGGCCGTCATCGACCCTGGCGACGCACAGCTTGTCGGAGTCGGGATGGTCGCTCACCTCGAGCACTCGGGCCACGACCACCCCCTGCACGCCGTCCCAAGGACGCTCGATGCCTTCGACCTTCACGCCCTGGCGCGTGATCAGCTCGGCGAGCTCGTCGGCCTCCAGGTCGGTAGGAGCGAACTCCCGCAGCCATGACAGGACGACCTTCACGCGACCCCCTCGAACTGCGAGAGGAAGCGCGCATCGTTCTCGACCAACATGCGCATGTCAGGGATCGCGTACTTCAGGAGCGCGACGCGTTCCACGCCCATACCGAACGCGAAGCCCGTGTACCGCTCGCTGTCGTAGCCGCAGTTCTCGAGCACCTGAGGGTGCACCATTCCCGATCCGAGCAGCTCGATCCAGCCGTTGCGGCACACGCGGCAGCCCGCGCCGTCGCACTTGAAGCACGACACCCCGACCTCCGCGCCGGGCTCCACGAACGGGAAGTAGGCC
>JBKPMF010000030.1:0-5495 GCA_046732015.1 Actinomycetota bacterium | reverse complement strand
GCTCCAGGACGGCACCTGGGTGCGCACCCACGGGTTGATCACATTCGACGCGAACCAACTCATCCAGACCCTACGCGGTCACGTGGAGTCGCTCTGCGGGACCCTCGCCTGAGCGCCGGGGTAGAGCCTACGCCGGACACTGCGACGGGACTTGCGGAGCGGCAACGTCCGCTGATCCGCGGAGATGTGGTGGGCGATAGAGGATTTGAACCTCTGACCTCTTCCGTGTCAAGGAAGCGCTCTCCCCCTGAGCTAATCGCCCGCGGCGTGCAACACCCTACGAGGCGGGGACCGGAATCGAACCGGTGTGCGAGGCTTTGCAGGCCTCTGCCTAACCACTCGGCCACCCCGCCGCGATCTCGCCTTACTGTACCCGTCGACACGCGAACGGCCGCCCGGAGGCGGCCGTCTGCTGGAGCGGACGACGGGATTCGAACCCGCGACCCCCACCTTGGCAAGGTGGTGCTCTACCAACTGAGCCACGTCCGCGTGGTGTCACACCATGCTAACCGCGCCCGTGGGCACCTTCAACCGGCCTCATCGAACGCCGGGTGCCACCGGACGGGGCCCTCGAGCACGATCGGCGCGTCGTCGAGCCGCGCCACCATGAAGCCCTCCTCGGCGATCTCGAACCCCTCCTCCGCCACCCCGGCGTAGGGGTTCTCCAACCCGAAGGTGGCGGCTGGAACGAAGCCGAACCGCGGGTAGAACGCCGGCGATCCGAGCAGCATCACGACCCGCTCCCCCCGCCGGGCGGCCTCCTCGAGCGCACCGCGCACCAGCGCTCCGCCGCATCCTTGCCCCTGGCGTTCGGGGAGCACCCCGATGGGGCCGAGGGCGACGACCGACATGGCGCCGATCCACCCACGGCTCATCTGCACGTGGCCGATCATCGTGTCGCCGTCCTCGGCGACCAAGGCGAAGGAGCCCTCCACGTCTGCCACGGCGCGGGCGATCTCGGCTTCCAGATCGCGCTCGAACGCCATACGCTCGAGCTCGAACGAGGCATCGCGGTCGGCGGCGCGCTCGAGCCGGATGATCATGCGCTGCCCGTGGACCCGAAGCCACCGGTCCCTCGGTCCGAGTCCGGCAGTTCCTCCACCCAGCGGGGTTCGATCGTCGGGAGCGCCACGATCACCAACTGGGCGATGCGGTCACCCCTCGCGATCTTCACGGCTTCGGTTCGGTCGAGGTTGACCGCGGCCACGATCAGCTCTCCGCGGTAGCCGGCGTCGATCAGTCCTGGCGAGTTCGCGAGGGTGAGGCCGAGCTTGGAGGCGAGCCCTGAGCGCGGCAGGACGAACCCGGCATGCCCGTCGGGGATCGCGACCGCAACCCCCGTTGGGATCATCGCCCGCTCTCCCGGCATCACCTCCACGTCCGCGTTGGCACGCAGGTCGAGCCCGGCGTCGCCGGGATGGTGAGCCGCGGGGAGGGCGGCCTCCGGATCGATGCGACGGAACGGCAGATCCATCAGCTCGCCACCTCCTCGATCAACTCGATCCGGTTACCGAACGGATCGCGCAGGTACCAGCGCTCGTGCCCGTCGAGCTGGGTGTCGTCCTCAACCGCGAGGCCGGCCGCCTCCACGCGTTCACGCAACGTGCGAAGGTCCCGGATCCGCAGCGCGGGATGCGCCTTGGCCGAGGCTCGGAACCCGTCTTCCACGCCGAGGTGGATCTCGGTGGTACCCGACCGGAACCAGCGGCCGCCCCGCGCCGCCAGGTGCTCGGGCTTCGGGACGACCTCGAACGCCAGGACGCCCGCGTAGAACGCTTCGGCGTCGGATTCCTTGCCGGGCGGCATCGCCAGTTGCACGTGATGGAAGCCCTCGACGGAAAACGACGGATCGCTCACGCCGCCTCGATCAGCTCCACCCGGTTGCCGAACGGGTCCCGAACGTACACGCGGTGGAAGCCCTCCATCTCCACGGTGTCGGTGACCCGGTAGCCCGCGGCCTCGATCCGTTCGCGAAGCGTTTCCAGTCCGCTCACCAGGAACGCAGGATGCGCCTTGTGCGCCGGCGTGAACGAGGTCTCCTCCACCCCCAGGTGGACCTCGAGATCGCCTTTGCGGAACCAAACGCCGCCGGCCGGTGAGAGCAGGTCGGGCTTGGCGATGCGCTCCAGCCCGAGGATCGCGCCGTAGAAGCGCGCGGCAGCCTCCTCCTCACCGGGTGGCATTGCGAGTTGCACGTGGTGCAGGCCGAGGAGCCCGCTCTCTTCGGTGGTCATGGCGCGCACAGTAGCCGACCGGAGCGCTGCGTCGTCAACAGACGCGGGGACGGCGGACGCACGGAAGGCCGGGGCACGGGCGCCCCGGCCTGTTCGTGGTCGTTCCGCTACGAGCAGCCGCTGGTGCTGCCGCAGCTCGAGCACACGTAGCACGAGCCGGCCGGCTGCATCTTCGAGCCACACGAGTAGCAGAGCGGCGCGTCGAGCGCCTTCGCCGTCTGCTTGTCGGTGACCTCGATCAGGTGCGGCGCCTCGGCCGCGACATCCACCGGCCCGGGAGCCTCGAGCGCGGGTTGCTCGCTCTTGGCCGCGATCTCGGCCTGCGCCGACTCCGTGCGCTCGGTGATCGACTTGATGCCGAGCCCTTCGCGGGTCTCCTCCGGCAGATGATCGAGCGCGAGGCGTCGGAACACGTAGTCGAGCAACGACGACGCGAACCGGATGTCGGGGTCGTTCGTCATGCCGCTGGGCTCGAACTTCATGTTGATGAACTTCGAGACGTAGGTCTCCAGTGGCACGCCGTACTGCAGCCCGATCGAGACCGCGATCGAGAAGGCGTCCATCACCCCGCTCAGCGTGGAACCCTGCTTCGAAGTCTTGAGGAACACCTCGCCGAGGCCGTCGTCGGGATAGGAACCCGCTGTGATGTAGCCCTCGGCGTCGCCCACCTGGAACGAGGTGGTGAGCGACGGACGCGACATCGGCAGCCGCTTGCGCACCGGGTGCGCGAGCTCGGACGGTTCGGGTTGCGTGGCCTTCTGCTTCTTGTCGGCCGACAGCGGCTGGGCGACCTTGCAGTTGTCGCGGTAGATCGCGACCGCCTTCAGCCCCAGCTTCCATGACTCGACGAAGAGTTGCTCCACCTCTTCGACCGTGGCCTCTTCCGGCATGTTCACGGTCTTGGAGATGGCGCCCGAGATGAACGGCTGAGCGGCCGCCATCATGCGGACGTGGCCCATGTAGTGGATGGGCTGGGCGCCCATGGCGGTGTCGAACACCGAGTAGTGCTCGGCCTTCAGGTGCGGCGCCTCGACCACCGAGTTGTGCTCGGCGATGTAGGCGACGATGTCGTCGACCTGCTCGGCGTCGTAGCCCAGCTTGTCGAGCGCCCTCGGCACCGTCTGGTTGACGAACTGCATCGTGCCGCCACCCACCAGCTTCTTGGTCTTGACCAATGCCAGCTCGGGTTCGATGCCGGTGGTGTCGCAGTCCATCATCAAGCCGATCGTGCCGGTGGGAGCGAGCACGCTGGCCTGCGCGTTCCGGTAGCCGTGCAACTCGCCCAGTGAGATGGCCTCGTCCCACGACTGCTTCGCGGCGCTGAGCATGCCCTCGGGCACGAGCTCCGGGTCGATCTCGTCCGCCGCCGCCCGGTGCTTCTTGATGACGCGGATCATGGCGTCGCGGTTGGGCTCGAACCCGGCGAACGGTCCCAGGACCTCGGCGATACGAGCGCTGGTTCGGTAGGCCTGGCCGGTCATGATCGCCGTGATGGCGCCGGCCCAGGCGCGTCCGCCGTCGGAGTCGTAGGGCAGTCCTCGTGCCATGAGGAGCGCGCCGAGGTTGGCGTAGCCCAGGCCCAGCTGACGATAGTCGCGCGCGTTCTTCGCGATCTTCTCGGTCGGGTAGTCGGACTCGCCCACGACGATCTCCTGGGCGGTGAACACGACCTCGACCGCCCGCTTGTAGCTGGCGACGTCGAACGAGCCGTCCTCGTTCAGGAACTTCATGAGGTTGAGCGACGCGAGGTTGCACGCGGAGTTGTCCAGGTGCATGTACTCACTGCACGGGTTGGAGCCGTTGATGCGGCCCGACGCCGGGCAGGTGTGCCACTCGTTGATCGTGGTGTCGTACTGCATGCCGGGGTCGGCGCATTGCCACGCCGCGTCGGCGATCTGACGCATCAGGTCGCGGGCGCGCACGGTGGCGACCGTGTCGTCGCTGGTGACGGCCTTGAGCTTCCAGTCCTGGTCCTGCTCGAACGCCCGCATGAACTCGTCGGTCACCCGCACCGAGTTGTTCGCGTTCTGATACTGGATCGAGGCGCTGTCCTTGCCGTCGAGGTCCATGTCGAACCCGGCGTCACGCAAGGCGCGGGCCTTGTGCTCTTCGTTGGACTTGCACCAGATGAAGTCCTCGACGTCGGGGTGGTCGACGTTCAGGATCACCATCTTGGCGGCCCGTCGCGTCTTGCCGCCCGACTTGATCGTGCCGGCCGATGCGTCGGCGCCGCGCATGAAGCTCACCGGGCCGCTCGCCGTGCCGCCACCCGCCAGCGTCTCCTTGGACGAGCGGATCTTGCTCAGGTTGATGCCGGAGCCCGAGCCGCCCTTGAAGATCGTGCCTTCCTCGACGTACCAGTTGAGGATGGAGCTCATGTGGTCGTCGACCGCCAGGATGAAGCAGGCCGAGCACTGCTGCGGCGTGTCGGGAACCCCGACGTTGAACCACACGGGCGAGTTGAAGGCGGCCTTCTGGGTGACGATCAGGTGGGTCAGCTCATCGGCGAAGACCTGCGCGTCGTCCTTGGAAGCGAAGTAGTGGTTCTTCTCGCCCCAGCCGCGGATCGTGTCCACGACCCGTCCGGCGAGCTGCCGGACGCTCGATTCGCGCTGCGGGGTGCCCAGGGTGCCGCGGAAGTACTTCTGCGCCACGATGTTCGTGGCGTTCTGGGACCAGCTCTTCGGGAACTCGACGTCCCGCTGCTCGAAGGCGTTGCCGCCCTCCTTGTAGTTCGGGATGACCGCGTCACGGATCTCCCATTCCACGTCCTCGAACGGATGCCGTCCCTCGGTCGTGAAGTAGCGCGCGAACGTCAATCCCTCACGGATGACTTCGACGTCCCCCTCTTTGGTGGCCACCTACACACCCCTCCCTCCGTCGTGCTTGCACCGCCCGTTCCGTACCGCGTGGGGAAGATCACATCGGTGGAATCACAGGGACGTGATTCTTGCCCGAGGGCGGGGAGGTGTCAACACCATTCTCCCAATATCTTGACGGTTCGACACCTTTGACCCACTACATCTTGTGGTTTTGAAGCACTCTCCCATCCGGCTCGTGCAGGCTACGCGGCACGCTTGTGGACGGGCAGCGGATAGGCGGTGGACAACCGGATTCCTGTCGATCTTTCCGTCCGCGAGCCGTCGAGCGGGGCCGGCGTCAGGGCTACGAGCTGGATCGGCGCTTGGCCGGGACCTTCTTCTGGAGGGAGACCAGCTCGCGCTCGAAGTCGGCGGCACCTTCGAAATCCTTGTACACCGA
>JBKPMF010000029.1:0-7061 GCA_046732015.1 Actinomycetota bacterium | reverse complement strand
GCTCCGTACGGCGTGCACGCCATCCCGATCGCGGGGACGGAAGAGAACCTCTGCGACCGCGTCGCCTGAGTTGAATCCGACGTCCGAGGGGGTCGAACCCCCTCGGACGACGTGATGCATCCACGTCGTAGCGGCGCTCGGGCATGTCCGGGCCTTCCTCCGCGTTGGATGGGGAGCGACTGAAGGAGGCTGCCTCATGTCCGACTGGAACACCAACGTGATCGAAGAGTTCCGCGCCAACGGGGGAACCGTGGCGTCGTTCGGGGATCAACCGTTGCTCCTGCTCACCCACCGTGGAGCCAAGACCGGGACCGAGCGGACGAACCCGCTGGCCTACTTCCGCGACGGCGAGGACTACGTGGTCGTCGCTTCGAAGGGCGGCGCCCCCACGAACCCCGACTGGTACCACAACCTGCAGGCGAACCCCGATGCCACGGTCGAGGTGGGCACCGATTCATTCCCCGTGACAGCGCGGGTTGCCGACGAGCAAGGGCGGCCCCGCCTGTGGAAGATGATCACGACGGCGAATCCCAACTTCGCCGCCTACGAGGACAAGACGACACGAACGATCCCCGTGGTGATCCTCACGCCGAAACCCTGACAGGACCCTCGCGCATCGCGGCAAGGGTCCTGCCCGGCCGTTCACACGTCGTAGTACAGGCCGAACTCGTAGGGGTGCGGCCGCAGAGCCACAGCGTCGTGTTCCTCGATCCGCTTGTACTCGATCCAGGTGTCGATCACGTCCTGGGTGAACACGCCACCTTCGAGCAGCCACTGGTGGTCCGCTTCCAGCTCGCCCAGCACCTCGAGCAGCGAACCCGGCACCTGCTTCACGGCCGCGAGCTCCTCGGGCGGCAGGTCGTACAGATCCTTGTCGATCGGGTCCGGCGGTTCGATCTTGTTCTTGATGCCGTCGATCCCGGCCATGAGCATCGCGCTGAACGCCAGGTACGGGTTGCACGACGGGTCCGGTGTGCGGAACTCCAGCCGCTTGGCGGCCGGGCTTTTCGAGCCCAACGGGATGCGAACGCAGGCGCTGCGGTTCCGCTGGCTGTACACCAGCTTGATCGGTGCCTCGTACCCCGGCACCAGCCGCCGGTAGGAGTTCGTGGTCGGGTTCGTGAACGCCAGCAGCGCCGGCGCGTGGGCGATCAGCCCGCCGATGTACCAGCGCGCGGCATCGCTGATGCCGCCGTAGCCCACCTCGTCCCAGAACAGGTTCTCGTCGCCGGTCCACAGCGACTGGTGGGTGTGCATGCCCGACCCGTTGTCCATGAACAGCGGCTTGGGCATGAAGGTCACGGTCTTGCCGGCCTGGTAGGCCGTGTTCTTGACCACGTACTTGTACTTCATGACGTTGTCAGCCGTGGTCAGCAGCGTGTCGTAGCGCATGTCGATCTCGGCCTGACCGGCCGTGCCGACCTCGTGGTGGTGCACCTCGATCGTGAGGCCTACCTTCTCCAGGTTCAGCACCATGTCGGTGCGCAGGTCCTGGTACTTGTCCATCGGGGGAAGCGCGAAGTACCCGCCCTTGTATCGCGGCTTGTAGCCCAGGTTGCCGCCGGTCTCTTCCTTGCCGGTCTGCCAGGCGCCCGCCACCGAGTCCACGTGGTAGTAGCCCTCGAACTCGTTCTGGTCGTAGCGGATCGAGTCGAAGATGTAGAACTCCGCCTCGGGCCCCCAGTACGAACGGTCGGCGATGCCGGTCTGCTTGAGGTACAGCTCGGCCTTCTTCGCGATGTTGCGGGGGTCGCGCGAATAGTCCTCGCCGGTCACCGGGTCCTTCACGAAGCACGTGATGTTCATGGTGGGGTGCTTGGTGAACGGATCCATGAACGCGGTGTCGCAGTCGGGCATCAACAGCATGTCCGACTCCTGGATCTCCTGGAACCCGCGGATCGAGCTGCCGTCGAACGGCTGGCCCTCGGTGAGCTTCTCCTCGGTGAGCTCGTGCACCGGCACCGACAGGTGCTGGACCTGGCCCGGCAGGTCCGTGAAGCGGAAGTCCACGATCTGGGCTCCCTGTTCCTTCGCCATCGCGATGACGTCCTTCGGTGTTGCCACGCCTTCCCCCCTTGCCTCGACCGACGTTCCGCCAAGGCTAGGAGCCGAACGGCAGCGACCTGTTACCTCGGCGTTAACTCTGCGTTACGAGCCGTCGATCTGTCCGATCCGTCGCCGCCTGCCGGGCTACGGTTCGGCCCGACCGGTGCCGATACGGCGGGTTCACGTTCGCCGCGATTCGGAAGGGAGGGCGGCATGGACGAGCTGTTCGCAGCCCGCGACGACCCCCAAGACTGGGACCTTCCGGATTGGTTGTTCGACGATGAGGGCGAGATGATCCGCGAGGTCGAAGACACCGAGGACGATCGCTTCGCCGGCCTGGCCTGAGCCTGGAAAGGCGAACGGCCCCGGGCCCGAGGGGGTGGGCGAGGGGCCGCTCTTGGGGAGAGCTTGCCGGCTCGCGTCGACGCGACGGGTGCGGGCCACGAAGCGCCGACGCGAGCCGGGTGAACGGAAGGCTCAGGGCGCGAGACCGAGGGGGATGAGTCCCGAGAGCGGGACGAGCATCGCGCCTATGTGCTCTCCGTTCATGACCAGGACATCGGCCGCGAAGTGCGCTACAGCGCAGAGCCCGTGTGGGTCATTTCGGGGGTGACGCCGATGTGCTAGGTCGTGGGTCCTGGACCGTTCGGCCGCTCCGGGCTCGCGTCGTCCCCGGCCAGATGCCTGGCTACGGCATCGGCGACGATCGCGGCGTCCTCACCGACGCCGCAGAGCAGCGACGACCGGCGCTTGCGGAGGAAGTGCACACCGACGAAGAAGAGGCCTGGCGCCGCCGTGCTCGCGCCGTTGACCTGCGCCGGGAAGCCGAGGTCGTCGACCACACCGGGCACCTGGATCCACGAGTAGTCGGGACGGAAGCCGCCGGAGAACACCACGGCGCCGATCTCGCCGGTGTGGATCTCCTGCGGCGCGTCCGGGACGAACGCCTCCGGATCTGGCAAGTCCGGGTCCGGGAGTCCACGTGCAACACTCAGGGCCTCGATCGCCTGCTTCAGTTCGAGGTAGCGGGCGTCGTTCCAGGCGAGGCTGGCCTCGAGGTCATCGGCGAACCGGACGCGGCCGTCGCCGCAGCCGGAGAACCGGCCGGCCAATCTGACCCCTTTCGCGTGCAGCGTCCGCGGGTTCAGGTCGTGCCCTCCGTCGATCCCGCTCGCCGTGACGTTCGCCGCGAGCCTCGCTGCGGGGGAGGGCAGAGACTCGACCGTGCCGTCCATGAACCCGGTTTCGAGCAACCACCAGAGCAGATCGTGTCCGGCGATACGTCTCGGCGCCCACACCGCCTTCCCGCATGCGAGGGTCACCTCGCGCCCGGCGTCGACGAGGTCCTCGGCGATCTGGCACCCGGACTGTCCGCTGCCGATCACGAGCACGGTTCCACCGGGCAGGTCGTCCGGTGCCCGATACGTGCGGGTGTCGATCGCTTGGATGTCGGCGGGGAGGTCGTCGGCGCCGGGCGGGAGGAACGCGCGCTGGTAGGCGCCGGTGCTCACGACCACCGCTCGTGCCGACAACGGCCCGTCGGACGTCGTCAGTTCGAATCCGTGATCGCTCGGTGCGAGCCCGACCACGTCGATGCCCTCGGTCACCGGCGCATCCCCGGCGGTTCGGTAGGCCTCCAGGTACGCGACGATCTCGGCCCGACTCATGAAGCCATCCGGCTCGTCACCGTCATAGGGCATCCCCGGCAAGCGCAGGCCCCAGTTCGGGGTGTTCAAACGGAAGCTATCCCACAGGTTCGCCCACGAACTGCCCACCCGATCGCGTTCGATGACGACATGGTCGATGCCGAGCTGGCGCAGTTCGCGGCTGGCGGACAGACCCGCCTGGCCCGCCCCGATCACCGCGACGTCGATCGAGGACGCCATCGTGTCCTCCGGGCTAGTCGGGGTCGGCGGCTCGGTAGCCGACGCTCCGCACGGTCTCGATCAGGTGCTCGTGCTCGGGTCCGAGCTTGGCCCTCAGCCGCCGCACGTGCACGTCGACGGTGCGCGTGCCGCCGTAGAAGTCGTAGCCCCACACCTCGCGCAGCAGCGTGGGCCGGGTGAACACGCGTCCGGGACTCGACGCCAGGAACCGCAGCAGCTCGAACTCCTTGAACGTGAGGTCCAGGGAGCGCCCGTTCGCGGTGACGCGGTAGGTCTCGGTGTCGAGCGCCAGCGCACCGAGCCGGATCACCGACCCGTCGCCTGCGCCTGAGCGGCGTCGCAGCATCGCCAGGCGAACCCGCAACTCGCCCTCGGGCGCCCCCGGGTACACGAACTCGTCCGCGACCTCGTGCCACGGATAGCGCTCGAGCTGGTCCCGCTCGACGATCAGCATCGCCGGAACACGGTCGTCGCGCTCCCGCAGTTCCTGCAACACGGTCCAGGCCTGTGCCGGGTTCTCGACGGCGTCGACCAGGACGGCGGTCGGGTCGAATCCCACGACGTGATCGAGCGAAGCGAGGGACAGCGGCTCGAGCTTGAGGTCCGCGAGGAGGTCACCCAGCGCAGGCAGCGCCACGGCGGGGGAGCGATCCGACAGCAACGCCAGGAAGGCCACGGTGTCTCCACGACTGCGAGTGGGAACGGTCGAACTCCACGATACCGGGTCGGCATCGGTGCCGGTAGGCTTGACCTGCGATGAAGACGGTTCAGGGCATCACCTCCCATCACTGGCGGGTGCCCGCGTATCCGTTCACGGTCACCACCCAGGACGGCGTCGACATCGCCGGGACCCGCCTGGGCGAACCCGGCGCCGAGCTGCCGGCCATGATCCTGTCCCACGGCATGATCGGCTGGCATCGCAAGCCCAAGTTCGCGGTGTTCGCCGAGAAGCTCACACCGTGGTTCGCGGTCTACGCCATGGACATGCGCGGACACGGCGAAAGCACCGGCGTCTGCGACTTCGGCGGCTTGGAGATCTACGACATCGAGGCTGTCCACCAGCGGGCACGAGCCGACGGGCACGATCGCATCATCACCGTCGGCACCTCTATGGGGGGCATCGCGACGATCCGGCACGGCGCGCTGATCGGCGGCGTCGACGCGGTGATCGGGATCTCGTCGTTGGCGTACTGGGATTGGCACGACGATGCCCACCCCAAGCTCCGCCGCAACATGCACACGAAGATCGGCACGCCCGCCGGCCGCGCCGCGCTGCGCGCCTTCGGTGTCCGCATGCCGGAGCACTGGGACGAACCCGAATCGCCCGAAGAGGTGATCGGCAAGATCGCTCCCACGCCGGTGATCATCGTCCACGGCACGGACGACAAGCTGTTCCCCCCCTCGCACGCCCAACGGCTGTTCGACGCCGCGGGCGAACCGAAACGCCTGCTGCTCGGTGAGGGGTTCGGCCACGCGGAAGACGGGCTCTCACCCGCCTTCGCGAACAAGCTCGTCAGCGTGGTGCACGAATCGGTGGGCTGGGCATGGTCCGGGTGAGGTTGTTCGCGGCCCTCCGCGAGCAGGCCGATGCCTCCCGGGTCGAAGCCTCCGGTCGAACGGTCGGGGAGGTGGTCGACCAGCTGTCCGAACGCTACGGCGAGCGGTTCGCCTCGATCGCGGCCGTAGGGTCCTACGTCGTGAACGGCGAACGGGCCAGCCGGGAGACCGTGATCGCCGAGGGCGACGAGGTCGCGCTGCTGCCTCCCGTGAGCGGCGGCCGCTGAGCAAGGACGCTGCAGCGCTCGACAGGGTGTCTGTGCATACTGGCCCGTAGTGCGGTTCCAACATGTCCTGCTCATCGTCAACCCGGTCGCCCGGACGGTGTCCAAGCCAACGCTGGCCGTGATCGAGAAGGCGCTGTCCGCCGACTTCCGCCTCGAGGTGATCGAGACCAAGGAACGCGGTCACGCCAACGAGATCGCGGCACAGGCGGTGCACGAGGGCGTGGACCTCGTCGTGGTCTTCTCGGGCGACGGCACGATCAACGAGGTCGTGAACGCGCTCGCCGGCACCGAGACCGCGCTGGGGGTGATCCCCGGGGGAGCCACGAACATCCTGGTGCGCGCGCTCGGGCTGCCGACGAACCCGGTCGATGCCACCGGCGTCCTGATCGGCAAGGCGCTCGACGACGGCGCGTTCCGCTTGCATCTGGGGCGAGCCGACGGCCGGTACTTCGCGGTGAACTGTGGCGCGGGGGTCGATGCCGCCGCCATGCACCGGATGGACACGAAGTTCCCGAGGACGAAGGCGAAGTTCGACCGGGTGGCCTTCCGCTCGGTGGCGTGGGAACTGATGGTGGGCTACGCGGGCCGCATGCCCGACCTCGAGGTGGCCATCGATGACCGGCCGGCGACCCCGTCGTTGTCGGTCATGGTGGGACGCACCGATCCGTACACCTACTACAAGGACCGCGGGCTCCGGATGACACCGCAGGCCTCGTTGGACAGCGGGCTCGACGTCCTGAGCATCCGCAAGCTCGCGCGCCGGAGCCTGCCCCGCATCGCGTGGCAGATCTTCGGCTCGGCGCGACACGTGCAGGGCCGGGACATCGACTACGTGCACGACGCCTCGCGCGTGGTGGTCACCTCTTCGGAGGCGTTCCCCGTGCAGGTCGACGGTGACTCGATGGGCGATCGCACCCGGTTCGAGATCGAACTGGCGCGCGAAGCCCTCTGGGTCGTCGCCTAGGCCGCGGCCGCTGGTAGGGACCTCAACGGGCTCGCTCGATATCGCCGGCGGTATCGGATCGCTCGGACCCCGCCAGGCATCCCTTTGCATCCCGAAAACGGAATCGGATAGCTCGCACCCGGTGAGGAGTCCACGCGAATCCCGAAACCGGTATCGATGGCTGGTATCCCTGCGAGGAGCCCCCATCTCCGAGTTCTGCTGCGTATCCCAATTGCGATATGCAGAGAGGGTCGCCGACGCCTTCAGCGGAAGGCATCGCAGTTTCGATATGGATCCGACGGGACCCGACCCTGCCGGGGCCGCCTAGGCGACTCAGGTTTCGTCGAGGGTGATCCGTCGCTCCTGCGCGGCTTCGCGCTCGTGGATCCCGCACTCCCATTT
>JBKPMF010000028.1:0-9647 GCA_046732015.1 Actinomycetota bacterium | reverse complement strand
GACCTGATGTGGTCCCTCGACGCGCCGATCTACGCCATCGCCATGGTGCCGCCGATCCTGCTCGTCGTGGTCGCGGTCCTCGCGCTGGCGTTCCCTCGCTCGGCGGTGTTCCGAGGACTCCTGGGCATGGCGGCGGTCATGGCGGTAGCGGTGGCGGCCGGCACCTGGGTGTTCGTGCTCGGCGTGGACGGTCCGCAGACGCGAGCGGCGTTCGTGAACGCCGCGATCACGCTGACGGTCGCCGCGATCGCGATCACGGTGGGCGGCCTCCGGTCACTCCAGTCACGGCGGTCCCTGGCGGAACCGGATCGACCGATCACCACGGTTGGCCCACTGCTGATCGTCGCCGGTGCAGTGTGCCTGGCGGCGGCCCCGTTCGTGTTCCTGGCGTTCGGCGACGACACGAACCGCTACGTGATCGAACAGCGGCATCGGCTCTGGATCGACCTCCCGCAGTACGTGGCCGGCGTCCTTCCCGCCGTCGCGGCGTTCGTGTTCGCGGTGGCGGCGTTGATCCGACGTCGCTCCGCCGTCATGGCGACGGCCCTCCTCGGCGTCGGCGTGTCGACGGTCCTGCTGGCCGTGCTCTCGTTCTGGTGGCTCCAAGGGGTGATCGCCCGGCCAGCCATGGTGACCGCGCTGCGGCCGAGCATCGTTGTCCTGATCGCCGGCGCTGCGGTCGTGTTGGCCGGGACCGTGGTGCACTTCTTCGTCAGCCGGCGACTACGCAGCAGCGCGGCCGTGAGCCAGCCCGTGACGCTCCGGGCCGTGCAGGGCTCCTCGGGATGATGCTGAGCTAACGGTCGTCGATCGGGACCCACACCTGATCGCGCGGGCCCACGTAGGTGGAGCCGGGACGGATCACCTTGTTGTCGGCGTACTGCTCGCGCACGTGCGCGGTCCAGCCCGCCATGCGCGCCAGGGCGAAGATCGGCGTCATCAGGTCGGTGGGGATGCCCAGCACGTGGTAGACGCCGGCGGCGTAGAGGTCGACGTTGGGCCACAGCTGCTTCTGCTCGTACACGGTGGCCTGCATCGCCTCGAAGATCTCCGACCAGACCACATCCTCGTGACGCTCGCCCGACTCGCGTGCGAGCCGCTTCAGCACGGTGGCCCGCGGGTCCATGGTCCGGTAGACGGCGTGGCCGAACCCCATGATCTTCTCGTGCCGCTCCAGCCGGCCGGCGACGTAGGCCGCGGCGTTCTCCGGCGAGCCCACTTCCTCGGCCGCCTTCATCGCTTCCTCGTTGGCGCCGCCGTGCAGCGGGCCCTTGAGCGCGCCGATCGCGCCCGTGATGGCGCTGAACATGTCGGACAGCGTGGAGGCGATGATGCGCGCGGTGAACGTCGAGGCGTTCATCGTGTGGTCGGCGTACAGCGTGAACGTGGTGTCCAACGCTTCGGCGTCTTCCTGCGAGGGCTCGTCGCCGAGCAGCATCCACAGGAAGTTCGCGGCGTGGGGGAGCTTCGGGTTGGGCGGGATCAGATCCTGCCCGGTGCGGAGTCGGTGGTAGTACGCGATCAAGGCGGGGGTCTTCGCGATCAGGCGCATCGCCTTGCGGTACTCCGCCTCGGGGGAGTCATCCCACCCGTCGGGGTCGTAGGCCGAGGCCGCCGAGATCGACGTGCGCAGCATGGACATGGGCGAAGCCTGCTGGGCCAGCGTCGACAGCAGCTCGGTGAGGAACGGGCTCAGCTCGCGGTTGTCCACCAGGAACTCGTTCAGCTCGTCCAGTTCGTCCTGGTTCGGGAGCTTGCGGTTGTGCAGGAGGTAGATGACCTCTTCGAACGTGCAGTGCTCTGCGAGGTCGGCGATGTCGTAGCCGACGTACCAGAGGCGTCCCTGCTCGCCGTCGATGTCGGAGATCACCGTGTCAGCGGCGATGACCTCCCGAAGCCCCTTTTCGGTCACTTGGCCACATCCTTCGCGCGTTGGAACGCCCCGGGCACCCGGGAACGTATCTGCCAGGATAGTCCGCGACCGGTCTACGGACCAAGATCGCTGGCTGACCCGCAGGAAGGTACTGGCGTTGACCCACCGCATCACGCTGATCCCCGGAGACGGCATCGGCCCCGAGGTCGTCGAAGCGGCGCGGCGCGTGATCGAGGCGACCGGGACCTCGGTGGAGTGGGATCGCCAGCCGATGGGCGCCGGGGCGTTCTCTCGAACGGGCCGGACGCTGCCGGCCCAGACCGTCGAGTCCATCCGAGCCACCCGCGTGGCGTTGAAGGGTCCCGTCGAGACGCCGGTGACCAGCGGCCTGCGGAGCACGAACCTGGAGCTCCGCAAGACGCTCGATCTGTACGCCAACGTCCGCCCGTGCCGGCTGTATCCGGGGGTGCCGAGCGTGTACGAAAAGGTCGACCTGATCGTGGTCCGCGAGAACACCGAGGGCATGTACACCGGCCTCGAGTTCGAGATGGGAACCGTGGCGGTCAAGGAGCTGATGCGGTTCGTGGAGGACACCACCGGGCGGCGCATCCGCGAGGACAGCGGCGTCTCGATCAAGACGATCAGCCGGTTCGGCAGCGAACGCATCGTCCGGTTCGCCTTCGAGGAAGCCCGGCGACGGGGGCGCACGAAGGTGACGGCCAGCCACAAGGCCAACATCATGAAGTTCACGGACGGGCTCTTCCTGGAGGTCGCGCGGAGCGTGGCCGAGGACTACCCGGACATCGCGTTCGATGACCGCATCATCGATGCGCTGTGCATGCAGCTGATCCAGGCGCCCGAGCGCTTCGATGTCCTGGTGATGCCCAACCTGTACGGGGACGTGGCCGCCGAGCTCGGCGCCGGTCTGATCGGCGGCGTCGGCGTGGCGCCGGGGGCACACTTCGGCGGTGACGACGGCGTCGAGCTCGCCCTGTTCGAGGCCACACATGGCACCGCGCCCGACCTCGCGGGCACCAACCAGGCCAACCCGTTGGGCGTGATGCTGAGCGGCGCCATGCTGTTGCGCCACGTTGGGGAGCTCGACGCCGGCGAACGGTTGGAGTCGGCGATCGCGGCCGTGCTCGCCGACGGCACGCATCTGCCGGGAGACCTGCGCGCGCCCGACGACGACCGGGCGCCGGCCGGCACGTTCCAGATGGCGGACGCGGTGATCGCCCAGCTCTGAGTGTTCAGGGCGTGGCGTTCAAGGGCAACGCCGTGCAGGTCGACCATCTGTTTGATGGAGATGACGAAGTGCCGGGCATGCCGCTCGATCAATCACGCGAACTCGATCCGCTGCCTGAACTGCGGCGCCTCGCTCGACCCTGAGGTGGTCGCCGGGAGTCACCCCGAAGGTTCGCCGGACTTCCCCGCCCCCCCGGGAGGCATGCCCTGGGTCTCGATGGTCAAGTCGGCGGACGTGAGGCCGAAGCAGACATCGCCGACGGCCACCCTCTTCGTGACCGGGGGGATCATCCTCGGGATCATCGCGGTGGTGACCGCGCTGGTGATCGGCGACGGCGGTGGGTTCGCGGTGAGCCGACTGCCCACGGGGTTCGCCGTGATCGCGATCTTCATGGCGGCGTTCTGGCTCTGGATGTTGGTCGATGCGGTCGCGAGCCCGATGGACTCCGGCACGAAGGTGTTGTGGGTGTTGTTGATCGTGTTCCTGGGGTTCCTCGGAGCGCTCGCGTACGCCGTGATGGGCCGCGGCTCACGCCGCTGACCCGCCGCCGCGTGCCCGCTCAGTCGCGGGCTCGCCATTCGCGGTCCAGGATCGCGTAGACGAGTTCGCTCTGCCATTCGCCCCTGACCCATTCGTTCTCGACCAGGTGCGCTTCCCGCCGCATGCCCAGCTTCTCCAAGACGCGGGCCGAACCCGAATTGCGAGCCTCGGTCCGTCCGATCACGCGGTGCAGTCCGAGCTCCTCGAAGGCCAGGCGGAGCAACACCTCGCCGGCCTCGGTCGCGTACCCGTAGCCCTGGTGGTCCGGATGCACGATGAAGCCGACCTCACCCGTTCCGTGTTGCTCACTGGCCCACCCCAGCACGAAGTCGCCGACCAGGGCGCCGGAGTCCTTTCGGACCGCCGCCAGGAACAACGGGTCGTCCTCGGCGACGATGGCGGTTGCCGCGATCTTCAGCTCGAGCGCGGTCCGGACCTCCTGCTCGTTCCGCGGGCCCCAGTACAGCCAGCGCGTCACGTCGGGGTCCGACTGCATCGCGAACACCGCGTCGAAGTCCTCCGGCACGAACGGCCGTAACAGGAGGCGTTCGGTGCTCAGCGGGGCGCGCACCTCGAGCTTCGGCTGGTCCACGCCGTTGATGGTACGTGCGGAACCGTCTGTCGCGTCACGCGTTCGATAGCCTGAGGGCGTTCGAGCCGCTCAACAGTGGAGGAGTTCGCCGTCATGAAGATCACCGTCGTGGGGTGCGGGTTCGTCGGGCAGACGACCGCCATGCGCATCCTGGAGAAGGGCCTCGGTGATGTCGTCCTGATCGACATCGTCGAAGACAAGCCGCAAGGGCTCGCGCTGGACCTCAAGGAAGCCGCTCCGGTCGAAGGCTACGAGCCCACGATCGTCGGTACGAACGACTACGCGGACACCGCCGGGAGCGACCTCGTCGTGATCACCGCCGGGTTCCCGCGACAGCCGGGCATGAGCCGTATGGACCTGCTCGGCAAGAACGCCGCCATCATGAACTCGGTGATCTCCCAGGTCGTACCCGGGTCGCCCGACGCGATCATCATCGTGGTGTCGAACCCGCTCGACGAGATGACGTTCCTGGCCGCCCAGGCCTCCGGCTTCCCGAAGGAGCGGGTCATGGGGATGGCGGGCGTGCTCGACTCGGCACGATTGCGGTACTTCATCGCCGAGCTCACGGGGGTGTCCCCGACGAAGGTCGAGGCGATGACGCTGGGCTCGCACGGCGACGCGATGATCGCCCTGCCGCGCCAGGCCACCGTCGACGGCAAGCCCCTGCCCGACCTCGTCGACGAGGCCACCCTGCAGCAACTCTTCCAGCGAACCCGGGACGGGGGCGCCGAGATCGTGGGTCTGCTCAAGACCGGGTCCGCCTACTACGCACCCAGCGCCTCGGTGGTGGCCATGGTCGAAGCCATCGTGCGGGACGCGCACAGCACGCTGCCCGTCTGCGCATGGGCGACCGGACAGTACGGGATCGAGGATGTCTACGTCGGTGTGCCCGCCACGTTGGGGCGCTCGGGCGTGGAGCAGATCGTGGAGTTGGATCTCAACGAGGAGGAGCTGTCGCAGCTGAGGGGAGCTGCCGAGGGGATCCGCGCCAAGTGCGCGGACCTCGCGAAGCTGTAGCGCTCAGTCGGTCGAGCCGTCGGCGTCGAGCACCCGCTGCGGGGCCGGGGTGGTGGCGCTCGCCCACGCGAGTGTCATGACGCCCCCCGCGAACGCCAGGACCCCGCCCGCCAGAGCAAGCCATGGACCGATGCCTACCTTCACCTCGACGAACGCCTCGACGTCGGCGCGTTGCTGAGGCGTGGCGCCATCGGGAGCCGCGATGGCCAGGACGTCGTCGACGACGGTGGGCTCGAACCTGCTGGAGGCGGTCACGATCGCGGCCCCCGAGACCCCGATCACGATGAACGAGGCGACGATCACCACGATCGCGGCGCCTCGGCGACCACGCGCGGCTCCACCCACCCGCGCGACCAGGACCGCGATCACGATCACCACGGCAAGGGCCAGGACGACGAGGCCGTCGGGCAGATCGATCCCGAAGTAGGTGGGGATCAGTTCGGGCGGCAGGTCCTTCACGGACGGCAGCACCCACGTGAGCATGGTCGCGGCCCCCGCCAGCAGCGCGCCCAGAGCCGCACAGAGGAACCCTGCCAGACGAAGACGGGGAGAGGGCGAGGATGGCGCCTCGGGGTCGAGCTCGGACATGACCGCGAGTGTGGCACCCCCCGAACCGGGTTCCAAGCAGCCGGACCTCAGCTGGGGCCGTGTTCCCAGTGGCCCGTGGCGGCGGCGATCGCCTCGCCGACCTCCATCGTGCTCGACGTCCCCCCGAGGTCGGGGGTGCGGACGAGTCCTTGGCGGAGCACCTCGTCGACCGCCCATTCCACGTTCTCGGCGGCGGCTTGCTCGCCGATGTGGCGCAGCAGCATCGCCCCCGACAAGATCATGGCGATGGGGTTCGCGAGGCCCTGACCGGCGATGTCGGGTGCGCTGCCGTGCACGGCCTCGAACACGGCGTACTCCCATCCGATGTTGGCCCCGGGGATCAGGCCCAGTCCGCCGACCAGCCCTGCGCACAGGTCGGACACGATGTCGCCGTAGAGGTTCGGTAGGAGCAGCACGTCGAAGGCGCTGGGGTCACGCGCCAGCCGGCTGGTGAGGTGGTCGATCTGGATCTCCTCCCACCGGATGTCGCCGAAGTTGCCCGCTTCGATCTGGGCGGTCTGCAGGAACAATCCATCGGAGAAGCGCATCACGTTGGCCTTGTGACCCACGGTGACCTTCTTGCGACCGTGCGCGCGCGCGTATTCGAACGCGAACCGCACGATGCGCTGCGTCCCGCTGACGCTGATGGGCTTGACCGTGATGCCCGCGTCGTCGCGCACGTGGGTGCCGCTGAGCGCCTGCAACTCCTGGATCAAGGCGAGGGCTTCGGGCGTGCCCTCCTCGTACTCGATCCCGGCGTAGAGGTCCTCGGTATTCTCGCGCACGACGACGAGGTCGACGCTGGGATGGCGGATCGGCACCCCCGGGAGCGCGCGGGCGGGCCGCACGGCGCTGAACAGATCGAGCCCTTGGCGCAGGGCGACGTTCACGCTGCGGAACCCGCTGCCCACCGGGGTGGTGATCGGCCCCTTGATCGCGACGCGGCTGGACCGGATCGCATCGAGCGTCTGTGCGGGCATGAGGTCGCCGTACTCGGCGAGGGCCGCGGTCCCGGCCTGGCGTTCGATCCACGTGATGCCGATGTCGGCGGCGTCAAGGACGAGCCTGGCGGCCGCCGAGACCTCGGGGCCGATGCCGTCGCCGGGGATGATCGTCACTCGGTGTGCCATCGAGTCGGCACTGTACCGAACGCCGGGTTGCCCCTCGCGCGGTTTCCGCCTCGTTGGGGTACGGTGCCGTCCCGGTTCTCGTGCATGGGAGGAACGATGCGACGACTCGTGGTGATGCTGATGGTCGCGGGGCTCTTGACGATCGCGTTGCCCGCGCACGCCTCCGTGAGCGTGCAGATGGAGGACTTCCGCTTCAACCCGAGGAACGAACTGCTGGCGCAAGGAGCTCAGCTCACCTGGTTCAACGCGGGCACGGTCGACCACACGTCCCGACAGGACGGACCCTTGAAGTTCTGGAACACGGGCCAGGTGGCGCCGTCGATGTTCAGCAGCGCCGTCACGCTGTGGGCGGCCGGCAGGTTCACCTACCATTGCAACAACCACCCCTTCATGACGGGGATCGTCCGCGTCCCGGTCACGGCCTCCACGGCCACGCTTACCCTGGGTGAGCCGGTGACGATCACCATGTCGTCCTCGTTCACGTTCAAGGGCTACACGTTCGACGTGCAGCGGCGCCGCGACGATAAGGCCTGGGTCACGTTCAAGACCGGCGTGGGCACGGCGAGCGTCGAGACCACGCCGAAGCGGGTCGGGGAGTTCCGGTATCGGGCGCGCATCGTGAGCCTGAGCGGGGCGACAGGCGGATGGTCCCCGGTGGTGGCGGTGTCGGTGACGGTCTGAGGCGGTTCCGCTAGAACCGATCGAACAGGATCGAGCGCTTCACTTCCTGGATCGCCTTCGTCACGTGGATGCCGCGCGGGCAGGCATCGGTGCAGTTGAAGGTGGTCCGGCACCGGAACACGCCGGTCTTCTCGCTCAGGATCTTGAGCCGTTCGCGGCCGGCTTCATCGCGCGAGTCGAAGATGAACCGGTGCGCGTTCACGATGGCGGCGGGCCCGATGTAGCCCTCGTCGCCCCAGAAGATCGGGCACGACGTGGTGCACGCCGCGCACAGGATGCACTTGGTGGTGTCGTCGAACCGTTCGCGCTCCTCGGCCGACTGCACGCGCTCCCGCTCCGGCTCGCCGGAGTCGTTGATCAGGAACGGCAGCACCGACTTGTAGCCGTCGAAGAACGGCTCCATGTCGACGATGAGGTCCTTGAGGACCGGGAGTCCGCGGATCGGTTCGATCGTGACCTTGGCGCCGACGTCGGCCACCAGCACCTTGCACGCGAGGGCGTTGCGGCCGTTGATCAGCATGGCGTCGGATCCGCAGATCCCGTGTGCGCACGACCGGCGGAACGTCAGCGTGCCATCGTGGTGCCACTTGATCGTGTGCAGCACCTCCACCAACCGTTCCAGCGGGTCGGCCTGCAGCTCGAACTCGTCCCACCACGAGTCCTGCGAGATCTCCGGGTTGAACCGGCGGATCTTCACGATGATGGAGACCTTCGCGTGATCGTCGTTGCGAGCACCGATCTCGCGGGCATCCGATCCTTGCAGCACTTCGGCCGAGCTGGCCATCAGTACTTCCTCTCCATGGGGACGTAGGGACCCATCTTCACCGGTTTGAAGTCCAGACGGATCGAACCGTCGTCGTTGCGGTAGGCCAGCGTGTGCTTGAGCCAGTTGGCGTCGTCACGTAGGGGGTGGTCCTCCCGGTAATGGGCGCCCCGGCTCTCCGTTCGAGCGCGGGCGCTGACCACCAGGGCTTCGGCGCAGTCGAGCAGGTAGCCGAGTTCCACCGTCTCCATCAGCTCCGTGTTGTACACGCTGCCTTTGTCCGTGATCGCGACACGGCCGTAGCGTTCGCGTAGCCCGGCCAAGATCTCCTGCATCGTCGCCAGACCCTCCTCGCTGCGGACCACGAAGGCCAGGTCGAACATGTTGTCCTGCAGCTCTTTGCGGATGTCGGCGGCGTTGTCACCCGTCTCGCGCTCAAGGAAGCCGTTCAGCACGGTGAGCGTGTCGGCGACGGGACGCTCGGGCACGTCCACCAGCTCGGCCTCCTTGGCGTAGCGCGCAGCATCGACGCCGGCGCGGCGACCGAACACCACGAGGTCGAGCAACGAGTTGGTGCCCAGCCGGTTCGCGCCGTGCACGCTGACACAGGCGCATTCGCCGGCGGCGTAAAGGCCGGGGATCGGCACCTCGTCCGGGCCCACCACGACGCGCCCGTCGAGGTCGGTCGGGATGCCGCCCATCGCGTAGTGCGCGGTGGGCTGGATCGGCACCGGCTCCTTCGTGGGCTCCACCTTGAGGTAGATGCGTGCGAACTCGGTGATGTCGGGCAGCTTCTCCTCGATCACCTTGGGATCGAGGTGCGTGATGTCGAGGTAGGCCCAGTCGTTGCTGGGGCCGGCGCCGCGACCTTCCTTGATCTCCTGGTAGATCGCGCGGCTCACCATGTCGCGCGGGGCGAGATCCTTGATCGTGGGGGCGTAGCGCTCCATGAAGCGTTCGCCGTCCTTGTTGAGCACGATGCCGCCTTCGCCGCGTGCCGCTTCGGACAAGAGCACGCCGAGCTTGGCGAGGCCGGTGGGGTGGAACTGGAACATCTCCATGTCCTCGAGGGGCACGCCGCGCCGCCACGCCACCGCGGGACCGTCGCCGGTCAGGGCATGAGCGTTCGAGGTGACGCGGAACATGCGCCCGTACCCGCCGGTGGCCATCACGACGCTCTTGGCGCGGAACACGTGGAGTTCGCCGGTGGCGAGCTC
>JBKPMF010000027.1:0-5351 GCA_046732015.1 Actinomycetota bacterium | reverse complement strand
CACCCCACGCCGCCGTCCCCGGCACGACGTGTTCGCTGTTCCCGTTCGACAACGTCTGGAACATGGACATCTCCAAGCTCCCGGTCCACGCCAAGAGCGACGTGTGGAAGAAGGCGATGCACGCCGGGAAGACGAAGCTCCATCCCGACTTCGGTCCGCCGAGCTACGGCATCCCGTTCAACGTCGTCGGCGGCGGCGCGCCGACGACCCCCATCGACTTCACGTACGCATCGGAAAGTGATCCGGGGCCGTACCCCTTCAACGGGGCGACCCCGATCGAGGGCGGCTCGGACCGCCATGCCCTCACGGTCGACTCGGACAACTGCGTCCTCTACGAACTGTTCAACGCGCGTTGGAACGGGGGGAACCCGACGGCGGGCAGCGGCGCGATCTTCGATCTGAACAGCAATGTCCTGCGTCACGCAGGTTGGACCAGCGCCGACGCCGCCGGGCTGCCGATCTTGCCCGGGCTCGTCCGTTACGACGAGGTGCTGGCGGGCTACATCGGGCATGCGATCCGGGTGACGTCCGACTGCACCAGCCGGAACTACCTGTGGCCCGCCCGTCACCAAGCCGGGGTGCGGGACGCGCGCTGCCCACCGATGGGCGCGAGGTTCCGCCTGAAGAGGGGCTTCGACGTGTCGAAGTATTCGAAGAACGCGAAGGTGGTGCTCGACGCCTTCAAGCACTTCGGGTTGATCGTGGCCGACAACGGCAGCGACTGGTACTTCCAGGGCACGGTCGACGACCGCTGGACGAACGGCCTGATGGATCAGTTGAAGCGGGTCCCCGCGGGGGCGTTCGTCGCCGTGAACGAAGCGGGATGCAAGGTCTCTTCCGGCAGCGGCCAGTTCGCCTACGGCCCGAAGTGCCCGTCGCCCAATCCCTGACCGGTCACTGCACGCGGCCGAAGACCGCGAGGAGCTTGGTCTGCGTGTTCGCCCCGTCGGGGGGCACGACCGTGCTGCCGTACACGCCGTAGGACCGGAGTTCGGCTTCTCGAGGTCCGTACGCGGAGAAGAGTTCGTCTGCGAACTCCTCGCGGATCGTGTCCTCCGCGTTCGTGCCACGGGCCAGATCCCACCCGTGGATCACCGCGTCGACGAAGATCTGGTCGAGATAGTCCGAGGCCGGCGTCGGCCCGGCGCTCGTGTCGACCGTTCGATCCAACGCGCCGTCGGCCGTCAGCGCCTCGACCGCGCCCTTCGCCGAACGGTCCCACGCATCGACAGGGTCGTCTCCGAGCACATCCCCGTCGAAGCGGTCGCCCACCTCGGCGACGGTGCGCCCGCCGATCAGTTCGGGCACCCACAGGTTCTCGTAGGTGAGGTGGTTCACGAGGGCGC
This sequence comes from Actinomycetota bacterium, assembly GCA_046732015.1. Taxonomy (GTDB): domain Bacteria; phylum Actinomycetota; class UBA4738; order UBA4738; family HRBIN12; genus JAOUEA01. The sequence goes on along the minus strand of JBKPMF010000027.1, from coordinate 4,005 downwards.
GGACGTCCCACTCCGTGCACGGGGTGGGGTTGGTCCATTGCTCGGGCCCGATCGCGTGGACCTTCTCGGTGAAGTCGGCGACCGCACGCGCGTACGCCTCCTGCTGTTCGTTCACGACGCCTCCCCTGCTCGCGTGGGGTTCGACCCTAGCGCGATGACGGCTCCTCTGACGAGGTCAGGTCGTGAGCGCCAGGAAGGCGCGCACGATCGTGGGACCCTCCGGCGTCAGGATGCTCTCGGGGTGGAACTGCACGCCGAACCGAGGCAGCTCGCGGTGCTGGGTCGCCATCACCAGCCCGTCCTCGGTCCAAGCGGTGAGCTCCAGCGAGTTCGGCAGGTCGTCTCGCTCGACCACGAGCGAGTGGTACCGACCCGCCTCGAACGGGTCGTGCACCCCTTCCAGGATGCCCCGGCCCTCGTGGAAGACCTTCGACGCCTTGCCGTGCACGGGCTCGGTTCGGTCGACCGTACCGCCGTACTCGACGCCGATCGCCTGGTGACCCAGGCACACGCCGAGCACCGGCACGTCGGGTGCGAGCACCTCGAGCAGATCGGTGAAGCACCCGGCGGCCTCGGGGCGCCCCGGTCCGGGGGACAGGATCACGCCGGCAGGCTCGCGGGCCGCGAGCGCCTCGGCCCGTTCGGCGTCGCTCTTCACCACCTGGGTGTCGTGGCCCAGGCTCTCGATCAGTTGCACGAGGTTGTAGGTGAACGAGTCGTAGTGGTCGACGACCAGGATCATGAGCGGTCCTCCTGAGCAGCCAGCGTATCGTCGCTGGTGGGCTCAGACGGGGCGACGGCGGGCAGGAGGGCCGACGCCTTCGCCTTCGTCTCGTCCAGCTCGGTCTGCGGATCGGAATCGGCGACCACGCCGGCGCCGGACTGCACGTGCGCCTTGCCTCCCTTCACCACGGCCGTGCGGATCGTGATGCAGAAGTCCAGATCACCTTCGAAGCCGCAGTAGCCCACGGCGCCGCCGTACGGACCTCGGGCGTCGGGTTCGTGGGCGGCGATCAATTCCATCGCCCGCCGTTTGGGCGCGCCGGTCAAGGTGCCGGCGGGGAACGTGACGGCGAGGGCATCCAGGGGATGCAGATCGTCTCGCAGGTCGCCCTCCACGGTGGAGACGATGTGCATCACCCGGGTGAACCGTTCGACCTCCATCAGCTGGGTGGGTGCGACGCTGCCGGCGACGCATACGCGGCCGAGATCGTTCCTGGCCAAGTCGACCAGCATCGCGTGCTCCGCCTGCTCCTTGGGGTCGGCCAGCAACTCGTGCTCGAGGAGGCGGTCGCGCACCTCGGTCTCACCGCGCGGGCGCGTCCCCGCGATCGGGTGGGTGGAGACACGGGCGCCTTCCACACGCACGAGCGGTTCGGGCGAGGAACCCGCCAGTTCCATGCCCAGCATGCGCACGAAGAACATGTACGGCGCCGGGTTCGCGACACGGAGTCGCCGGTAGATCGGGTAGCCACCCTCCGGCGCTGGGAACGTGACGCGCCGTGACGGGACACCCTGGAAGATGTCGCCCGCCAGGATGTGCTCCTTGAACGACGCGACGATCTCGCGGTAGCGCTCATCGGGCATGTTGGGCTCGCCGGGCAGGTCGCTCGGCGCCGTGCCCCCGGCGGCGAGCGGCGGAGGGGTGGCCGTGCCGATCGTCATCGCCATGGCTTCGAGCGCCTCCACCCCGGCGTCATAGCCGTCCGCGGGGACATGGCTCACCAGGATCAGCCGCTGCTTCCAATGGTCGAACACCACCGCGCGGTCCACGACCAGGAGCCCGACGGGAGCCACGGGCGCCGACGCGGGATCGGGCACCGGGTGGCCGTCGAGCAACTCGGCCGCTTCGAACGCGAAGTAGCCCATCAACCCACCCGTGAGCGGTGGGAGCCCGGGCAGGCGCGGGGCTCGCAACGACCTCGCGATCCGGATCAGCCCTTGGCGGACCGGCCCCGCCTCCGGCACGTCGATCGGGATCGTGCGCGATCGTTCGGTGACCTCGATGCCGTCCGGACCGGCGACGATCGTGGCGGCCGGGTCGCCCGCGACGAACGAGTAGCGCCCCCATCGCTCAGAGCGTTCCACGGACTCGAACAACACCCCAGGGCCGTCGCCGGCGAGGGCCGGGAACAACCCCACGGGGGTCGAGACGTCGGACAAGAGCTCGGCCCACACGGGAACCAGCGGCCACTCGGCCGCGAGCGCGTCGAACGTCTCGCGATCGGGACGGACCTGCAGTTCCACGATGACCTCCTCGGAACAACGAACGACCCCGGACCGTATGGCCCGGGGTTCGCGGTGGTGCCGTGGTGACGCTGAGTGTTACGGACGCGCGGACGCCGGGCTCTGGAAGCCCCGACGCCAGACCCAGCGGTGCTCACGCGTCGCCATGGCCGCAGATTGTGACGGCTCGTGGGCCGGGGCGTCAATCACGCCCTCTGCCGCATCGAGAGAACGTCGGTCGTCCGGGGTTCCCTCAAGGGCAACGCGGTGCTAGGGTGCCGCGAAACGCCCGAAACCCCAGGAAACCTCAGGAGGAACATCATGGTGCCGGCCCCCCGCTCGGCACGACGATCGCGCTCGACGCGTCGCCGTGCTCTGACCCTCGCTCCGCTCGCCGCAGCCCTGGTCGCCGTGCTCGCCCAGCCTGCCCTGGCGGCCGGTTCGATCGCCAGCTGGGGTGGGAACACGTACGGGCAACTCGGCGATGGCACGTTCACGAACCACGGTTCGGCCACCACGATCGCGAGTCTCACCGACATGGTGTCGCTTCACGGTGGACGCGACCACGTGGCGGCGCTGAAGTCTGACGGCACGGTCTGGACCTGGGGGCGGAACCAGTACGGCCAGATCGGTGACGGTACCGGCACGAACCGACCCAACCCCACGTTGGTGACGGGCCTCACCGATGTGATCGCGGTCGAGACCGGCCACTACAACACCATGGCCCTCAAGTCCGACGGCACGGTCTGGATGTGGGGCTGGAACAAGTACGGGACCGATGGTGACGGCACGACGACGAAGCGCACGCGCCCGGTCCAGGTGAAGAACCTGACGAACGTGGTGGCGATCGCGGGCGGTCGCGACCAGATGCTGGCGGTCAGGTCCGACGGCACGGTCTGGGCCTGGGGCTACAACGCCTTCGGCAACCTGGGCGATGGCACGTTCACGACACGCACCACCCCCGTGCAGGTCAGCGGCCTCACCGGGGCGATCGACGTAGCCGGCGGCCGCGACCACTCCCTGGTGCTGAAGTCGGATGGCACCGTCTGGTGCTTCGGCTACAACGTCCACGGCGAATGCGGCGTCGGCAGCACCAGCAACAAGAACCTGCCGGTGCAGGTCAGTGGGCTCACCGGCGTCACAGCGATCACCGCCGGGGCCAACCATTCCGTCGCCTTGAAGTCCGACGGCACGGTGTGGACCTGGGGCCAGGGCTCGAACGGCCGGCTCGGCAACAACTCCACCGCGAACAGGCTGACCCCGGTGCAGGTCTCGAACCTCACCGGAGTGGTCGCGATCGGCACCGGCCGGATGCATACCCTCGCCGCCAAGTCCGACGGCACGGTGTGGGCCTGGGGCTTCAACGCCACGGGACAGCTCGGCAACGGCAACACCACGAACCAGAAGGTTCCGGTGCTGGTGCAGGGCTTGACCGGCGCCACCATGTTCGGTGGCGGCCGGGACCACAGCGTCGCCCTCGTGCCGTAGGCAACCGACCCTCGTCGAACGGCTGCGCTCCGACGGGGCCCGCTATCCTGTGCCCCCATGCGACTGTCGCGTTCGTTCACTCCCACCCTGCGCGAGGATCCGGCCGAAGCCGAGATCGCGAGCCATCGCCTGCTCATAAGGGGCGCGTTCGTGCGACAGGTGGCCGCCGGGATCTACACGTTCCTGCCGATGGGCCTGCGGACGATGCGCCGGATCGAGGCGATCATCCGCGAGGAGATGGAGGATTCGGGCGCGATCGAGATCCGCATGCCGATCGCGATCCCGGCCGAG
>JBKPMF010000026.1:0-2905 GCA_046732015.1 Actinomycetota bacterium | reverse complement strand
ACCTTGATGACGGCGAGGTAGTTCTGGGGAGCGTCCATCTCTTCGCCTTCCTCCGACCATCGGACCCGCGAGCGGATCCGATCTACCTGGGGAAACACCGTGTGGTGACTACCAACGCTAACCGTCAACTGCACGGTTATTGTTATATCTACCTAACGTAGAGTCCGGCAAGTTACTAAGAAACCCCAGGTCCGTCAAGTCTCTCGCTCGACCTCATTGTCGTTGGCGATGATAGTTCCCCAGAGCGTCAGGGGGTGGTGTCGGCGTCTGAGGCCGCACTCGCCGAGGGCGTGGGCGAAGGGCTCTCCGGGGGCGTGGACACCGATGGCAGCACGGCGACCGTCGAACCCACGAAGCGGGCGGTGGGGGCAGCGGGGGCGGTGACGTCGATCGACATCAAGCCCCCCCCTTGGTCGTCGGCATAGGCGAGGATCGCGGCGATCGCTTCGGCCTTCGCCTCGAACTCATCAGGTCCCCCATAGGTCACGGTCACCCCATCGGTGAGATGCAGGGTGATGGTTCCGTCGGACCCGATGACCACGAGCTCGACCTGCAGCCGAAGCGCCGGCGGCATCCCCCCGGCGAGGCTCGCTCCTGCGGCGAGCGCATCGAAGGCCGGGCCGGGTTGTCCGGGTTCGCCCACGAGGCGCACCTCCGGCAGGGCACTTGCCCCCGCGGCGGGGCCCAAGGGGGTGCCGTCCGCGGCGATCAGCTGGCGGCCATCCTCTTCGGTGAGCGCCACCGCCACCGGGACCCGTTCCGTTACCGAGATCGAGACGCTGGACGGCAGGTCCGCTGACACCACGGCGTTGGCGATCCAGGGGTCGCGCTCCAAGCGACGCCGCACCGCCCCCTCGTCGAGACGGAACACGTTGGTGTCGTGGTCGACCCCCGCGATCCGAAGCACCTGACGCTCGCTGAGATGCCGCTCCCCTTCGACGGCGATCGACTTCGCGTGGAACAGCGGGGTCGAGGTCAAGCCTGCGCCGGCGATCGCGACGCAGATGAGGCACCCTCCCGCGATCGCCCAGGGCCGGAGCGAACGACGACGGGCCTCATCGACGCGGAGGATCGGCTCCTTGGGCTCGGGGGGTTCCGGCGCAGGGGAAGCATCTGGAGCACGTTCCTGCGTCGTCATCGCGTCTTCATCAATGCGCGACATCGTCGAACGCTCCGATCAGCTGGACCTCAGGCTCGAGGTGGGTCCCGGTTCGATCCTCGACCGTCCGTTGGATCTGCGCGATCAGCCGGCGCACATCGTCGGCCCGCCCACCCGGGTCGGCCACGATGAAGTTCGCGTGCTTCGTCGAGACCTGCACGCTGCCCAGGCGGGTGCCCTTGAGCCCCGCCGCCTCGACGAGCCTCGCGGCGTGATCACCCTGGGGGTTCTTGAAGACGCTGCCGCAGTTCGGCTCGGCGAGCGGCTGCGTGGAGCGGCGCCATTCGCGCGCCTCGTCCATGAGCGCGCGGATGGCCAACGGCTCGCCGGGGGCGAGCGCGAGGCGCGCGCCGATCACGACGGTGCGTTCGCCGAGCGATGAGCGCCGGTAGGTGAATCCCGCCTCGGCGGCCGGGACCGACTCGGCCAGTCCCGACGCCAGCCGGAAGACCTCGACGCTCCGCACGACGTCGGCCATGGCCCGCGCATGGGCACCCGCGTTCATCGTGACCGCCCCCCCGAGCGTGGCGGGGATGGCGACACCGAACTCGAGACCGGTCAGGTGGTGGCGCAGGGCGATGCCCGACAGGGCCGGCAGCGGCATGGCGCCACCGGCGGTCATCTCGTCGCCGTCCCTCGCCGCCCACCTGTACCCACGTCCGAGCCGCAGGACCAGCCCTGGGAACCCTTGGTCGGAGACCAGCACGTTCGAGCCCTTGCCGAGGATCACGACCGGGATGTCGGCCTGCGCGAGGGCCGCCGACACGGCGGCGAGGTCGGCGTCGGACTCGGGTTCGAGGTAGAGCGCGGCCGGGCCCCCGATCCGGAAGGTGGTGAGCGGCGCCATCGACACCTGGGTCCGCAGACGTGGTCCGCATGCGGCCCGAAGGACGATCTCCGCGCGAGCGAGCGCCTCGTTCATCGGCCCGATCCTTCGATGCGTTCGATCGCGGCGTCGCCCAGCATCCACACGTCGCCACACCCCATCGTGACGACGAGGTCGCCGGTCCGCACCTCGCGGTCGAGGTAGTCCACCACGTCACGACGGTGCGGCAGGTACACGACCGGCGTGGAGGGATCGGCGAGCAGCACCCCGTCGACGACGAGCTGGCCGGTGACGCCCGGGATGGGTTCCTGCGCGGCGCCGTATACGTCGGTGATGAGCACGAGGTCGGCCCCGGCCACGCTGCGGCCCAGTTCTCGCCACAGCGCCTGCACGCGGGTGTACCGGTGCGGCTGCACCAGTGCGATGAGGCGGCGAGGGTTGCGCCGTCGGGCCGTCGCCACCGTCACCTCCATCTCCGTAGGCGTGTGCCCGTAGTCGTCGAAGAACTCCGCGCCACGCGCCGAACCGCGATGCTCGAATCGGCGATGCACCCCGGCGAACGTGGCGAGGGACCCCGCCCCCGCCTCGGGATCGACACCGACCAGTTCGCCCACGATCAAGGCAGCGGTGGCATCGAGGAGGTTGTGCTCGCCATCGACCTGCAGGCTCACGCTGGTCGTGCGACCGCTCGTCCGCTCGCGGACGGTGCCTCGCGAGCCTGCCGGGCCGAGTTCGTCGATGCTGAGGATCAGATCGTTGTCCGGCCCGAGCCCGTAGGTCGTCGTCTCGGCATCCGCGAGCTCGAGCGCCCGCCGGACGCCGGCGTCGTCCCCGCATGCCACCACGTGTCCGCATCGCGCCGCGAACGCCGCGAAGGCGCGCTCGATCTCGTCACGGCCGCCGGGGTAGAAGTCCACATG
>JBKPMF010000025.1:0-3500 GCA_046732015.1 Actinomycetota bacterium | reverse complement strand
CGACTGCTTCGGTGATCGTCTCGATGGGGGTGATCGGGGGGCCGGCCCCCGCACGTGCCGCGTTCCCCGGTGCGAACGGGACGATCGTGTTCGACACGGCCCAGGTCTTCTTCAACGGTACGGGGTCCTCGAACATCTACTCGGTCGATCCCGACGGCTCGAACCTCCGGCGCCTCACCGAGGTTCCCGATGGAACGAGCGCGTGGCATCCCTCGGTGTCGCCCGCCGGCGACCGCATCGTCTACCAGGTGAGCCGCGAAGGACGGAACGACTCGGTCTGGATCATGCGTGTCGACGGCTCACACCAACGTCGACTGGTCCACGAGCCCGCGTGGAGCGGGACCGGCCCCAGTTTCAGCGCTGGAGGTCATCGGGTCCTGTACTCGCGCTGCGGCGCCTACGTCGCCTTCTACGTCACCTGCAAGATCGTGTCCGTTCGGCTCGACGGGTCCGGACTCCGCACGATCATCGGCGGCACCTGGCACCCATTCGACCCGGTGATGTCGCCAGACGGGTCGAAGGTCGCTTACGTGAGCGATGCCGGCGGGATCGAGGGACGGATCTGGATCGCCGACGCCGACGGCAGTAACCGCTCCGCGATCGGGCCGAACTTCACCGAGCGACCCTCGTGGGCTCCGGATGGGAGTCGGCTCACGTTCACCGGAGGTCACCGCAACGGCGCGATCTTCACGATGGACGCCGACGGCACCGACGTGACCGAGATCCTGCCCGGCTCGCTGTTCTCTGCGTGGTCGCCCGACGGAGCCTTCATCGTCTCGCACGTGGAGGGCCCGAACGGCTACGGACCGCTCCGCATCACGGGGACCGACGGCAGCGATCCGGTGGAGATCGTCGACGCCTACCTCGGTGTCGGATTCGTCGATTGGGGGGTGGCCCGATGAAGCGCGCGATGGCGGTGCTGGTGCCGGTATTGCTGGTCTCGTTCCTGGCCAGCCCGATCGCCGGGGCGGACGATGCGGCTCGGGCGTTGCCGGCCAACGGCAGGATCCTGTTCACCCACTGCGACGACGCGAGCGGCTGCCAGATCTATACATCGAACCCCGACGGTTCCGCGGTCGACCAGGTCACCCACGCCGCAGGCGAGGCCGTCCAAGGCGATTGGTCACCCGACGGTGAGCGCATCACCTACGTCAGCTTCACGAGCGGCGACACCGCGATCTGGATCATCAACGCCGACGGATCCCACCCCAGGCAGCTGACGCCGAACGACCCGGACTCCGACAACTACTGGCCCAGGTTCACACCGGACGGCGTGTGGATCCTGTTCACGAACTGCTTCACCGAGGAGTGCGACGGCGGGATCTCGATGATCAAGACCGACGGCAGCGCGATGCAGCACGTCACACCGAACAGCCACGACTCCTACAACCTGGCCGACATGGGTCCCGACGGCCGGCTGGCGTACATGCGCTGGCACGTGGGCGGCGTGAAGATGGCGATCTACGTCTCGTCGGGCAACGGATCGCACGAGCACCGGATCAGTCCCCCACGGCTCCAGGGCTGGTACCCGGACTGGTCGCCGAAGGGCGGCCGGATCGCGTTCACCAGCGAGGTGTTCTGGGAGCGTCCGGCACCCTCGCTGTACACGGTGCGACCGAACGGGTCGGGACTCGAAGCGTTGACGCATCCACCGTTCCCGCATTCGGATGTCCACCCGGCGTACTCCCCGAACGGCCAGCGGGTGATCTTCGAATCGGACCGGCGCTACGACGACTTCTGCTGCGCCGACCTGTTCGTCGTCTCTGCCTCGGGCGGGGCACCGAAGCGGGTGCACCTGCCGTTCGATGCGTACGAACCACGGTGGGGAACGGCGCCGATCGTGCCGACGCCGGGCATCGCCGCCCGCCAGCTCCCGGTCGCGAGCGGGCCACCGTGCGCGTTCATCCGGAAGCTCGCCGTGTTCGGCGATTGTTCGATCCGACAGCGGCCGTAACACGACGCGTCCCGCGCTCTCGGGGCCAACCCGGATGGGTTCGGGCACGTTTCGCCGACCGCCCGATCGGGTACCTCCAGCATGAGCAACCGGACCGACCAAGGAGGTGCTCGATGCAGCGCGATATCTGGACGTACGAGATCGATGTCACCGAGCCGATGGACGTGACCGGCTTCCACGTAGAGGCTGCCGACGGTCGCATCGGGAAGGTCGACGAGGCCACCTACGACGTGGGCAGCGCCTACCTCGTGGTCGACACCGGCCCATGGATCTTCGGTCGCAAGGTCGTGATCCCGGCCGGGACCGTGACCCAGCTCGACCTCGACAACGAGGTTCTGGCCGTGGGCCTCACGAAGGATCAGATCAAGGATTCGCCGGAATTCAAGCCGGACACCGACGAGTACCGGTCCCAGGAGTACCGCTCCGAACTCGGGACCTACTACGGCCAGTACCGATCCTGACCTCCATCGGGATCGCCGACTGACCAGCGAAGGCCGGGCCGTTGGCCCGGCCGTCGTGCTGTCCTCACCGCTCGTCATCAGCTTCTCGTCTCCTCCTCGCCGGAACCGTCCGTACGGGGATCGTGGCGCAGCGTTGGAAGGTGATCTTCGCCGCGCTGACGCGGGGCATCGAGCGAGGAGAGATCGTCCCGACGCGGACGGGAAGATCATCGCCGTCCTGCTGGGCGGACCGGTCATGATCCGCCGACTGCTCACTGGCCGCCCCGTGACGGCTCGGTTCGTTCGCGAGGTCGTCGACATGGTCCTCGACGGCGCGGCGATCCGCGGTGACCGATGATGGTGAGATGGTCCAGGGGAACGACGACCACGCGCCTGAGGAACCGTTGGTCCTGCGGCGCCTCGTTCGCGCCCTGCTCTACGTCCTCGTGCTGTTCTTCGTCTCCCTTGCCGCGATCGCCTTCGCCCTCCAGGTAACGCCGGACCAGTCGGTCTCCACCCTCGGACAGACGGTGTCGGTGGGCGCCACCGCGCCGAGCTTCAGCCTGTCGGGGCCGGGCGAGCTGGTGCTCTTCGGTCAGTCGCTGCCCACCCGAGTCGAGTTCGTGGGGCCCGTGCGACCTCGCCTGGTCCTCACCGACATCACGATCAACGAACAGGTCGAGGCGCTGTTCGCTCCCGGCACGGGCTCGAAGACCAGCGAGGTGGGCGAGGCGTTGGCTCGAGGGTTCCGACGGTACGTGGCGTGGGAGATCGGATTCGTCGCGCTCGGCGCTGGGCTGCTCCTGCGCGCGATCGCCGGCTGGCGCGGCTTCGGGTGGAAGAGGACCGCGGTCACCATCCTCGGCGGCGTGCTGTTCGTCGAGGTCCTCAACATCGGAGCGATCATGGTCACGGGGGCCACCGCACCGGACGTGTTGCGCGGGGTTGGCAGCCTCGACGAGCTGGTCGGGCGCGAGGCCGCGTCCCCGATCCAGGCGGCGGCGGGACCTCCGCGCGAAGAGGTGCAGGCGATCGTGATGGGGGATTCCACGGCCGCAGGCATCGGTGGGCCCCCGCTCCCCGACGCCACCAGCGAGGACCAGGCA
>JBKPMF010000024.1:0-7962 GCA_046732015.1 Actinomycetota bacterium | reverse complement strand
GCGTTCTTGTCCCAGATGGACGCCCTCGTCGCCGAGCTCCCGGAGGGCAGTGCGATCGCGGCCTACGAACGTGGTTCCGCGTTCGACTCGACCGGGCATCCAGATCTTGCGGTGCCGCTGTACCGACACGCGCTCGCCGAGGGCCTGCCGCCAAGCCGCCGGCGCCAAGCCGTCATCCAGCTCGCCAGTTCGCTGCGCAACCTCGGCGAGGTCGAGGAGAGCATCACGTTGCTCACGGCGGAACGGGCGGCCGGCTCCGATGAGCTCGACGACGCCGTAGACGGGTTCCTGGCGCTGAGCCAAGCCGATGCCGGTCGCGAACGGGAGGCCGTCGCGACCGCGCTCACCGCGCTCTCGAGGCACATGACCCGGTACCGACGATCGCTCAGCGCCTACGCCGAGGAGTTGACCGACCGAGGGTGATAGCGTGCCTCGCCATGGATATCGACGTGGTGGTGATCGGGGCGGGCTTCGCAGGGATCGCGGCGGCGCGAGACCTCGTGGAAGCGGGACGCAGCGTCGTCGTGCTGGAAGCGCGTGACCGCATCGGCGGGCGCACCTGGTGGCGCGAGATCCCCGGCACGGGCGTGATGGCCGAGTACGGCGGCATGTTCTTCTCACGCGCCACCCAGCCCAACCTCGCTCGCGAGATCGAGCGCTACGGGGCCGCGGTCCTCCCGGGTGTGGAGCCGGACATGCTCGCCTGGATCGACGGCGATCGTCGGGACGAGGGCACCGAGGCCATCGACCGCATCCAGGGCAAACTCGCATCCTCGAACCTCGGCGAGGCGCTCCGGGTCACGACCGACGCGTTCCGCAAGGGCGGGCGGACCGCGTTGGGTGCGCTCGACATCACCGCGGCGGAGTGGGTGACAGGCCTGGACACCGATCCCGAGGCGGCCGACTACGTGAAGGGGTTCCTGGTGGCCATGGGCGGCGCCCCGCTGGAACACTGCTCCGTGCTTCCCCTCCTGTGGGACATGGTCGAACTCGGATACAGCCCCGCGGACGTCTTCGTCGATGTGGGCGAACTGCTCGCCGACGGCACCAAGAGCCTGATCGAGCCCATGTCGGCCGGCCTCGACATCCGGTTCGGCACGGTGGCGACCAGCGTGATGCACGACGACGCAGGTGTGCACGTCACGCTGGACGACGGGACTGTCGTCGACTCGTCGACCGCGGTCGTGGCGCTGCCGCTGAACGTCTGGAACGACATCGAGTTCGATCCACCGCTCGCCGAGCCGAAGCGTCGGGCCGCCGCCCGGCGCCACCCCGGCCGGGTCTCGAAGGTGCTGGCGGTGGTCCGCGACGCCCCGGAGACCTATTTCGGCATGGGATGGAACACACCGATCAACGCCGGATTCGTGTTGCGGCCCGCCGGGGACGGACGCCTGTTCATGGGCTTCTCCGTGCAGGACCGGGTCGACCTGTCCGATCACGACGCCGTGGCCGCGGCGGTGAACGTCCACCTGCCCGAGGCCATCGTCGACACCACGGCCGGCCACGACTGGATCGGCGACCGCTTCTCCCAGGGGTCCTGGCTCTCGGTGCCGCCCACCTGGTTCAGCGACGGCACGTTCGACGCCCTGGCCGTAGCCGAAGGCCGGCTTGCGTTCGCGGGTTCCGATATCGCCCCGGAGGGGGCCGGCTGGATCGAAGGTGCGGTGGGCAGTGGCATCGATGCCGCAGTCCGCGTGCAAGGCCTACTCAGCGGCGCCTGAGTGGCGCTCAGACCCATCGCCAAAGGCGGTGCGTCGTGATAAAACCCCCCTGAAGCGTCCTTGAGACAGCGCGTACCCCCCGAAGAAGGCGAAATGCCTAGAAGGCGCAACCCCCGAGGTGGAGCACGCTCCGCAGGAGGAATCCTGCTGCTCACGGTGGCCGTGATGGCCCTGTCGGTGTCCGCTCCCGTCGTCGCCGGATCGAACGAGGCGCCCGCGGCACCCCACGAGCGGGCCGGGACACCGCCGAACATCGTCCTCATCCTGACCGACGACCAACGGGTCGATCAGCTCTCACGCATGCCGACGGTGCAGGCCCATCTGGTCGACGAGGGCGTCTCCTTCTCGAACGCCTTCGTGGTGGATCCGCTCTGCTGTCCGGCCCGCGCCACGATCTTGCGCGGGCAGTATTCCCACACCACGAGGATCTACGGGATCAGCAAACCGTACGGAGGCGCGGTCGTGTTCAACCAACTGGGCTTGCAGAAGTCGACGATCGCGACCTGGCTCCGCGGGGCGGGGTACCGAACCGCACTGATCGGCAAGTACCTGAACGCGTACACGGCGACCTCGTCCAAACCCCCGGGGTGGGACGTGTGGAACGCGTTCGTCGGAACGACGGAGCAGAACCAGTACTACAACTACCGCCTCAACACGAACGGGGTCACGACCAAGTTCGGGAACGCGCCGACGGACTACTCGACCGATGTCCTGGCCACGCGCGCCAGCGACTTCATCCGGAACACCGGCGCGAACACCCCGCTCTTCCTCTACTTCGCGCCCACCGCTCCGCATACGCCACCAACCCCTGCCCCCAGGCATGCGACGGACCCTCGGTGCACGGGGGCGGTCAACACCGGCTACGTCGACGGGCACGTGGGGCCGCCCCCGTCGATCAACGAGGTCGACGTCAGCGACAAGCCGGCCTGGATCCAGCGCATGATCGACCTGAGCCTGCCTACGATGGCCTCGAGCTGGCTCAAGATCTGCCGGACCCTCCTCGCGGTCGACGACGCGGTCGCCAAGATCCTGGATGCGCTCCAGCAAACGGGGCGGCTCGACAACACGCTGATCATCTACACATCCGACAACGGACTGCTACGTGGCGAGCACCGATTGCAGTACAAGAAGGCCTTCTACGAGGAGTCGATCAGGGTACCGATGGTGATCCGGTATCCCGGCGTGGCGTCGCCGGGGACCGAGGACGCGCGGTTCGCCTTGGACGTCGACCTCGCGGCCACGATCGCCGATGCTGCGAACGTGACACCCGGCGTCCCGCAGGAGGGCACGAGCCTGCTGCCCCTGCTGGACGGCTCGGCCACGTCGTGGAGGACGAGCTTCCTGGTGGAGCACGCCGACCCCCCCGCCACGTCCGCTGACCCCCGCTACGTGCCGACCTATTGCGCGATCAGGACCCGCACAAACATCTTCTCGGTCCTCACCACTGGCGAGGAGGAGCTGTACGACCTTGAAGCCGATCCCTACGAGCTCGACAACCTCCTCAGCCCACCGGGCGGTCAGATCGACCCGGCGACTCAGGCCCTGCGGAACACGCTCTGGAGCCGGCTGTTCACCGGGCTGAACGGCAAACCGGCGTTGTGCTCCCCGCTGCCTCCGGACTATCCGAGCCCCTGACCCGTTCCTCTCAATCGTCGTCCGAGCGCCGGAGGCGTTTCGTCTGCGCCCGGCGCTTCTTCTCGGCGATCCGGCGTTCGACCGCTCCCCGGCTCGGCTTCGTCGGGCGCCGCTGCTTCGGTGGTGGGGCCACCGCGTCCGCGAGGATGGACGCCATCCGTTCCCGCGCCGCCTCGCGATTGCGGAACTGCGAGCGATGTTCGGACGCCGTCACGGTGAGTACGCCGCCGACCAGCCGGTCTCGCAGCCGCTCCATCGCACGAGGACGGAGCACGGGGCCCAGGGCCGTCGTGGTCGAGAGGTCTAGGCTGAGCTCGACGCGCGAGTCGGCGGTGTTGACCGACTGCCCGCCGGGCCCCGACGAACGGCTGAACCGCCACCGCAGTTCCTTGTCGGGAACCACGACCGAGCGCGTGACGCGGAGCGGCCCTCCCACCATCGCACCAGTATGCGGGCCCGACCTGGGGACCACGATGATGTCCGCGCTCCGAGGCGTACCCTTGAAGGGATGGCCGACTACATCGAATGCCCCTGCCGCGGCTATCGGGAATGCCCGATGTGTCACGATCTGCGCCCGTGCGGCGAGTTCGGCAAGAGCCGTTGGTGTCCCCCGTGCGTTCGCCTGCGGCGCGAAGGCATGCGTCCGCGCGCGAAGCGGCGTGGCGTGATGCCGGCGGGAAGGATATGCGCCGGGCCGGGATGCGGGACCAAGCTCAGCGTCTACAACGCCGGTGACCGCTGCTCGCTCTGCGCGAGCAAGGACCTCGTCATCCAGGTCCCGTAGCAAGCGTCATGGCGCTCGACGCATTGCAGATCGGCGACATCGAGGTCCTCGCGTTGATCGACGGCGATCAGGATCTGGGTTCGCCGATCGCCGAGGCCTACCCCGACATCCCCGTCGAACACCTGGTGGCCGACCGCGACCTCGATCCAGGGGTCTACGGCTCCGATGGTTCCCACCGGCTGCGGGTTCGCGCCTGGCTGGTGCACCACCCGGCCGGGGTCCTGCTCGTCGACACGGGGATCGGGCGGAGCGGCGCCCCCGGCGTCGAGTGGTTCGGTGCGCCCGGGACGTTGCTCGATGCGCTGGGCGAGGCCGGGACACCACCTGACGCGATCGACACCGTGCTCCTCACCCACGTGCACGACGACCACATCGGCGGGACCGTGGTCTTCGACGACGAGCAGGTCCCCGCGCCGGCGTTCCCGAACGCCCGGTATGTCCTGCAGGTGGCCGACCGCGAGTGGCAGCGAGAACTGGCCCGCGGCGACGAGGAAGACCGCGTGATCGAGGCGCTGTTGCTTCGGCCGTTGGAGGACGCGGGGGTCCTGGACGTGATCGAGGGCGATCACCCCTTGTCGGATGGGCTCGAGGCGCATCTCGCACCCGGCCATACGCCCGGTCATCAGGTGGTCAGGATCCGCTCAGGGGACCGGCGCGCGATCATCTCGGCCGACGCGTTCAACCATCGACTCCAGGTGGGCCACCCGGACTGGCCGTCGGGCAGTGACGACGCCCCGGGGGACGCCGCCGAGACCCGCCGGGCCCTGCTCGCCGAGGTGCTGTCGCATCCGGGAACGACGCTCGCCCCAAGCCATTTCACCGACTCGTTTGGGCACATCCATTCGGGCGCAGACGGTTCAGCGTCATGGGTGGCGTCCTAGGGGCAGGTAGGGCCGGCGGATCGGGGTCTTAGCCTAGATTTAACGGTCTGCGAGGCCCCCTGCCCCCCAGTTGAAACCACGAAACCGTTTCCTCATGGGCCTACGGCAGATGCGTGACGCCTCAGGGGTGGCTCGCTAGGGTCGATACCCAATACATGCGGAATCTCTCACGCGCCGTCATCGTCTTCACCGCCTTCGCGGTAGTCGTCTCCTTAGGACCCGTAGCATCGGCCGGGCCCATCAGTCCCAAGGCGAGGGCCTTGCGGGCCACGATGTTCCAGCTGGTGAACGGGTCACGTCGCCATCACGACCTTCGGGCGCTCGACCTGAACGCGACGCTGTCGACGAAGGCGTGGCGGCACTCGAAGCGCATGGCTGCGCGCAACAGCGTCTACCACACCACCGACCTCTGGTCGCTCGTCCGGCGCTACAGGCCGTCGGCCTGGGGCGAGAACGTGGGCATGGCTGGGACCCTGAAGCGCATGGAGATCCTGTTCATGCGGAGCGCCCCCCACCGCGCCAACATCCTGAGCAGCCGGTTCCGTCACATCGGCGTGGGCGTGGTGCGCGCGCGCGATCGCATCTGGGTGACGCTGGACTTCTACGGCGGCTAGGTCGGCCGGCTCGCCGGCCGGCGAGCCAGCACCGACGGATCAGCCGACCAGCGCTCGGATCTGCCGCAACGCCACCGTCAGCTGCGCCAAGTCGCTCATCCCGTCGACCGCCAGCCCGCGCATGAACCGCTGCAGCCGGCCCAACGGCTCCGACCGCGATTCCAGGAATTTCTCCACCGCCTCGTCGATCGGCAGCGGGCCGCACTCGGCCAGCGCCACCTCCGCCAGCTGACGACGCAGGTTGAACAGATCGTCTTCCATCGACTGCTGCGCCCATCGCTGCCAGCGGGTACCCACCGACATCGACTCCAGTTGCGATTCCAGCCAGTCGATCTCGAGCCGCTCACCCAGCAGGAAGAACCCTCGCGCCACCTCGAGCACGGAACGGCCCGTCGCGTGCGCCACCGCGATGATGTCGGGGCCGTGGACGAGTTCAGCCTGGAAGGCATGGCGTCGGGCCAGCACCGGCGGCACCCCTTCGGCGACCAGCCGGCGCGCCTCGTGCTCGTGCTCCTCGCGCCAGGCTTCCGGGCCGATCTGATCGATCACGTCGCTCAGCTCCGCGAACGAATCCCGCGCCTGATCCACCGCCTCGCTCATCCGCTGGCCCTCGGCCCGCACCAGGTACCAGCGCGAGGTGGTCTCCACCAGCCAGTCCACACCGTTCAGCAGCTCGCCCTGCAGTTCCGGGTCGATCTGGCCGTCGAGGGCCTCGATGTCGGCCCACCGGTCGATCGAACCGGTCACGTCCCGTGCGATCCGGAACGCCTTCACCACGTCGGCCGGGCTGGCGCCCGTCTCGGTCACCATCCGCGAGACGAACGTGATCCCTTGCGCGTTCACGACATCGTTCGAGGCGATCGTCGCCACGAGCTCACGCTTCAGTGGGTGGTCTTCGATCAGGTGTCCGTAACGCTCCACCACCGCCGGCGGGAAGTAGGACTGCAGGTCCTGGAACAGGTAGGGCGAATCGGGGAACTCCGAGTCCAACAGGGCCGCGGCGATCGAGCGCTTCGCGTACGCGAGCAGCACCGCCAGTTCGGGACGCACCAGCCCTTCGCCCGCCGCCCGCCGTTCTCCCATGGTGTCGGGCGAGGGCAGGAACTCGACCTCACGCTCCAACTCGTCCTCGGCCTCGAGCTGCTGCATCAGATCCTCGTAGCTCTCGATCCGCTGGACGCTGAACTCCATCTCCTGGGACAAGATCTGGGCCTGCAGGTAGTTGTCGTAGAGCACGTGGGCCACGACGTCCTGCGCGCAAGCCTGCAACAGCACGTTGCGCTCGTCCATCGAGAGCTCGCCGCGCTGCACCGCGAGGTCCAGCAGCACCTTGATGTTCACCTCGTGGTCGGAGGTGTCGACGCCAGCCGAATTGTCGATGAAGTCGGTGTTGATGCGACCGCCCTGCTTGGCGTACTCCACCCGCCCTCGCTGGGTGAAGCCGAGGTTCCCGCCCTCGCCCACGATGCGCGCCCGCACCTGGCTGCCGTTGACGCGGACCGGGTCGTTCGCACGGTCGCCCACCTCGGTGTGGCCCTCGCCGTCGGCTTTGACGTAGGTGCCGATGCCGCCGTTCCAGAGCAGATCGACGGGGGCCTGCAGCGCCCGATGGATCACCTCGTTGGTGGACATCTCCGCCGGGGCATCCTCAGGGATCCCGAGCGCCGCACGTGCCTGTGGCGACAGTTCCACGCTCTTGGTCGAACGATCGATGATCGCCCCGCCCTGGCTCAAGAGGGCAGCGTCGTAGTCGGCCCACGAGGACCGGGGGATCGCGAAGAGGCGCTGCCGCTCCGCGAACGAGAGGGCGGGATCAGGCGTGGGATCGATGAACACGTGCCGGTGATCGAACGCGCATACGAGCTGGATCTGCGGCGTGTAGAGCATCCCGTTGCCGAAGACGTCGCCCGACATGTCGCCGATCCCCACCACGGTGAACGGCTGGGCCATGACGTCGATCCCCACCTCGCGGAAATGGCGCTTCACCGACTCCCACGCTCCGCGGGCCGTGATCCCCAGCTCCTTGTGGTCGTAGCCGTGCGAGCCACCCGAGGCGAACGCGTCCCCGAGCCAGAACCCGTACTCCTCGCTGATCGCGTTCGCGGTGTCGCTGAAGGTGGCGGTGCCCTTGTCGGCCGCCACCACCAGATAGGGGTCGGGGGCATCGTGGATGCGGACCCCGGCCGGGTGCACCACCTCACCGTCGATGCGGTTGTCGGTGATGTCGAGCAACCATCGCATCAACGTGACGTACTGCGCCGAGACCTCCGCGCGGAGCTCGTCGGGCGTGGCCGTGGCCCGCTTCAGGATGAAGCCGCCCTTGGAAC
>JBKPMF010000023.1:0-6967 GCA_046732015.1 Actinomycetota bacterium | reverse complement strand
GAGTACTACAGCAAGCTCTTCGGCGAGCCCGCGTTCGACATGGACGGCTACACCGGCTGGCAGTTGGGCACAGGATGGATCACTGTTGGGCCTCACAGCGAGGTCAGCGGCAAGAACCCGCAACCGGGCAGGATGCTCTTGAACATCGAGACACCCGACGTGAAGGGTG
This sequence comes from Actinomycetota bacterium, assembly GCA_046732015.1. Classification (GTDB taxonomy): domain Bacteria; phylum Actinomycetota; class UBA4738; order UBA4738; family HRBIN12; genus JAOUEA01. The sequence continues at coordinate 6,798 of JBKPMF010000023.1, read as the reverse complement.
AGTTCGACAAGTTGCAGGCGGCGGGAGCCACCGTGGTGCAGGAGCCGTACCAGATGGGCGAGGATCCGGGGTGGATCGCCACCCTGTCCGACCCGGACGGCAACTACTTCCAGCTGATGAGCCCGATGTCGCCGTAGCCTCGATCGTCGCTAGGCCCCTCGCTCAGGAAGGAGCACAGACATGACCCCTCCCCATATCCGTATCCGATCGGCGGTCACGGCCCTGGCGGTCGTGGCTGCGTTCCTGGTCGCGATGCCGTCGGCGGGAGCGCGACAGCTCTCGGACGCGCAGTGCATCAGCTACAAGGGCGTCGTCGACGCCCCGAAGGGCAAGATCCCCCGCGACGACATGCACAACATGCGGGTCGATCCGATCGCCCGCTGGGCGAAGGCCCACCCTGCGGCGGCCCGCGAGGCCATCGCCGGCGGGGGCATCGTCACCGTGCCGGTCGCGTTCCACGTGCTGCGCAAGGACACGACGGTGGCGGGGGGCAACGCCCCCTTGTCGTGGATCGAGGCCCAGATCGACGTGCTGAACGCGTCATATTCGGGGGCGACGGGCGGGGCCGACACCGGGTTCCGGTTCGAGCTCGCCTCGGTCGATCGCACGACGAAGCCCTCGTGGTTCAAGCTCTTCTACGCCCAGGGCGGAGACCCTCGGTTCTTCCGCGGCTCGCATAAGGAGATCCAGGTGAAGAAGGCCTTGCGGGTCGGCGGGCCCGAGACGCTGAACGTCTACACGGGGGCGCTGGGCAAGCTCCTGCTGGGGTGGGCCTATTACCCATCGGACTTCGTCGGCGAAGGGGCGTTCCCTCGGTTCTTCGACGGGGTGGTGATCGACTTCCGCTCGATGCCGGGGGCAGACTTCGGGCCGTATGACGAGGGCGACACCCTGACGCATGAGGTCGGACACTGGATCGAGCTGGCGCACACATTCGAGAACGGATGCGAGGCGCCGGGAGACGGGATCGCCGACACGCCGTTCGAGGCCTCGCCGGCGTTCGGTTGCCCGGTGGACCGCGACACGTGCGCCCAGCCGGGCCTGGACCCCACGGACAACTTCATGGACTACACCGACGACGCCTGCATGTTCCGGTTCACCCCTGATCAGGCGGACCGCATGCAGATGGCGTGGGATCTCTACCGAGCTTGACCTCGGAGCACGCAAGAAGGGCTGGGCCTCGCGGCCCAGCCCTTTCGCGTTGCTCCGTTCAGGCGGTCCCGCCTCCGTGGAGGCTTCGTCCGGTAGACCAGGCCGGAACGCGAACGGTCGGTGATCTGGGTTGGATTCTGCCGGTCACCCGGCAAGCGGGCGGGAGATGATCCCGGCCCGCGAGGGACGGCTCAGCAGCCGATCACCTCGAGGGTCTCAAGCTGTTCATGCAAGCTGGACCACCTCCTTCCTCTCGTGCTGACATGGTGCCGCAGACCTCGCCGAATGGCAACGATGGAAACATCGTTCTCCGGTTCGTGGAATCCTCGAAGGGAGCAGACCTTCGGCCGGGAGGGGACTGATGACGCTTCGCACACGGATCGCGGGCATGACGGTCGTGGCCACCCTGGCGCTGGCGCCGGCGACCACCGCGAGCGCAGCCTTCCCCGGCGCCAATGGTGACATCGCCTTCGGCCGGTCCTCCCAGGGGCAGGTCGACATCTGGGTGGTGTTCCCCGGCGTCACGGGGACCGCGCGCCTCACCGACACCCCGAACCGGGACGAGTCGATGCCCGACTGGAACGCCGCGGGCACCCGCCTGGCGTTCACGCGATGCGCGGGAACGAAGTTGGGCAACTGCGACATCTTCACGATGGACGCCGACGGCAGCGACGTCACGCGCCTCACGGTCACGCCGGACGTGCAGGAGACATGGCCGGCCTGGTCCCCGGACGGCACCCAGATCGCCTACACGTCGAACGCCGAAGACAGCTTCCAGGACATCTGGGTGATGGATGACGACGGGACCAACCAGACACGGCTCACGCCCGTGGAAGGCTTCGACGCCTTCCCCGAGTGGTCGCCCGACGGGTCGACGATCGCCTTCTCGAGTGACCGGGCGGCGCTGGACGACATCTGGGTGATCGATGCCGACGGCGGGAACCCGACGCGCCTCACGGCGGGTCCAAGGATCGACGAGCGGCCCGACTGGGCACCGGACGGGATGCGGATCGTGTTCAGCCGGAACGGGGAGATCTGGGACATGGATGCCGACGGCCAGGACGAGACCCGGCTCACCGATACGCCCCAGGACGAGTTCGCGCCGGCGTTCTCCCCCACGGGAACGCGGATCGCGTTCAACCGACTCGGCAACGACGGCCGGATCGGCGTGTGGGCGATGAAGGCCGACGGCACCGGGCGCGTGCAGCGAACGTTCGGGAAGATCGACTTCTTCCCGGACTGGCAGCCGATCTGAGGCGGACCTACTCGTCCTTCGGCGCGTCGAGGCGCCGTACGACCTCGCGGAGGATCTTGACGGCCACATCCTGCTCGTAGAGGACGACATCGAACTGGCTCGCACCCAGGCGGAAGCATCGGAGCGGTTCGGTGGCGGTCACCGTGGCGGTGCGGCGACTGCGGTCGATCAAGGACGAGCGCAGCAACGCGATCTCGCCGAAGTAGTCGCCGGGACCGAGCGTGCCGCGCTTCCTGCCGCCCTTCCGGACGTCGGCGTGCCCCTCCAGGATCACGAAGAACTCGTCCGCGAACTTACCTTCCTCCACCACGGTCTTCCCAGGCGCGTAGGTGCCTTCGTGTCCGAGGTCGGCGATGCGGCGCAGCTGGCGACCCGAGCAGTTCGTGAACAACGGGACGGCCTTGAGCCGGGCGATCGTGTCCGAGCGTGCCATCAGCACCCCACCGGCTTCACGGCGTCCGTTCCCGACCAGTGCGCTCCACCGGTCAACGTGCCCGCGATCGTGACGGTGGTCGACGAGCACGTGAGCCCCGTGGCGTTCGGGCGGAAGAAGTAGAGCCGGTCTTTCCGCCCGTCGCCGGTCAGGTCCACCGGCGTGCTCAACGCCTTGAAGATGCCGCTCTTCACCGGCAAGGCGGCGCCCACCGAGGCGCTCGTGATCTGCGTCACATTGAAGGTGGCACTGCCCTTGACCAGGATCACGAGCGTCGGCCACCCCGAGGAGACCTTCACCTTGTTCACCGACAAACCGGGCTGCGCGTCGATCGAGGCCACCACGTCGGTCGGCGGCGTGGTGCATGCCACGACGGTGAGCAGGCGAAGCGCCGCACCGCCGGTGGGCTTGATCGCGAGCGTGGCGCCGACGGGAGCCGCGGGCGAGATCGGTTGCGTGAACGGCACCGACGTGTAGATGTACTCGATCACCGTCGGGTCGGCATCGGTGGGCTGTTCGATCGGACCGCCCGCGATCACGGTCCGGTTGCCCGTCGTGAACGTCGACACCTTCGGCGCGGTGTCGATGACGTTGCCGCCGCCGTCCAGGAGCTCGTAGCGGAGGACCTCCCCGGTGTTCACATCGAAGACTGCCTGGTAGTCCTGCGGGTTGGCTCCCGGCGGGAACTGGAACACCTCGTAGTTCGCGGGTCCGGTCGCTTCTGCCGGCAACGATCCGCCCAACTGCTCGAGCGTGAGCGTGGTGCCCCACCCGATCAGTCCGGAGATGTGGTCGCCGCAGGTATTGAACTCGCTCCCCTGCACCACATCGGTCTGCGTCAGGTCGGCGCCGTTGTGCGAGGTGAACTTCGCACCGGCCACCGTCGCGACCGACAGAACCAGGGCGAAGGACAGGACGAGCACGAGCGTGATCCGGGGGGTGTGTCTCATCGCGACGAACCTCCGAGCGTCGGGGATGGGGACAAGGGCCCGAGTCTATCCTGGTCGCCGTGCCCCTGTCCCCGCGCGATCCCGCCACCGCGTTGGTCCCCACGTTGGCGTTCGAGCGGGCGGGATTGACCCGGATCGAAGCGGGAGCCTCCGGGGGGTGGGACGGGGCGGCGCTGTTCCTCGACGTGAGCGGGTTCACGACGTTGAGCGAAGCGCTCGGCCGTCGGGGTTCGGCGGGCACGGAGGACCTGGTCCGCATCTTGAACGGGTTCTTCGGCCCGGCGATCGCCGACATCCGCGAGGCCGGCGGCGAGGTCGTTGCGTTCGGCGGCGACGCGATCACCGCGGTCTGGGGCGGACCGCGAGCCGCAGATGCAGCGGTGGAGACCGCTGAGCGCCTCGCCGAACGGACCCGGGAACGAGCGACGATCGACAGCGTCGCAGGCACGTTCGACCTCGCGGTTCGGATCGGCGTCGCGACCGGTCCCATCGAGGTGGCCGTCGGCGGCGGGGAGGAACGTCTGGTGGTGCTGACGCACGGCCGGGCCGTCGACACCGCGGTGGCGTGCGAAGGGCGGGCCACCCCCGGTCAGGTCGTGATGGAGCTGAGCGTCAACGAGGACATGGAGGCGCTCGGGGAAGCGGTGGATGTGCACGTGGACCCCGACCGGTTCGCGCACGCCGTCACGGTCGATCGCTTCCGTCGTGGCGACACCACCCTGCTGGACGGTCACCGCCAGGTGACGACCGTGTTCGCGTCGCTGCCGCTGACGGACCCGCAGGGCGCGATGCGGCACGTGGTGGCCGTGACCACCGCGCTCGGTGGCGAGGTGATCCAGGTGACCGGGGGTGACAAAGGGACGGTGGCGTTGCTCACGTTCGGGGCGCCGACCTCCAGTCCTGACGACGCGACGCGCGCGGTCGCCGCGGTGGTACGTCTGGTGCGGGCGTTGCCGACCGCGTCGGCCGGCGTCACGACCGGGATGGCCTTCGCCGGCCGCATCGGCGACGAGCGTCGATCCGTCTACACCGTGATCGGCGACCCGGTGAACCTCGCCGCTCGATTGATGCAGGCCGCCGACCCCGGCACGGTGCTCGTGGACGCGGCCACCGCCGGCGCCGCCGACGCGGCGTTCCTGTTCGACGGCTGGTCCGAGATCGCGGTGAAGGGGAAGACCGACGGCGTTCGTGTCGCCACCGTCGCCGGCCAGCGGGGATCGGTGTGGCCGGCGAACCCGCTCGCGACCGACGGGCCCATGCTGGGCCGCAGCGAGGACCTGCTCCGAGCCGAGGACGTGTTGGCCGAACGTGTCGACGGGCTGCGTCGTCTCCTCGTGAAGGGAGTTCCGGGCATCGGGAAGTCGCGGTTCGCGCGGGCGGTGGCGGAGCGGGCGACGGCGCGCGGATGGCGGGTGCTGGCCGGCGGGTTCGCCGGGCTCGGCGAACGCACGCCCTATGAGGGCTGGCATCCCGTGCTGCGTGCCGTGCTGGGCGACGACGTCTCCGCGCTGGCGACCAGCCTGTGGGCGATCGTGCCGGATGCCGCCGGGCTCGAACCGCTCGTCGCTCCGTTACTCGGCCTGGCCCTGGATGACACCGAGCGATCGGCCGCGTTCGAGGGCGAGGTTCGTCACGAGATCGCCGCCGACCTGGCCGTACGGGTGATCGAAGCCGCGGCTCGCCGAACGCCCCTGGTGATCGAGTTGGAGGACTGGCAGTGGGCCGACGCGTCCTCGGAGCGGCTGCTGCGCGCGCTGTCGCGTCGCCCCCTCGCCTCGGCCGTCACGCTGGTGGCGACCCAGCGTGACCCTTCGGACGGGGCGACGATCCAGGCGACACCACACGACGTGGTGATCGAGCTGGATGAACTCGGCGAGGACGTGGTTCGCGATGTCGCCTCGAGCGTCCTGGCCCGCACCGGCCGGAGCGTCGAGCCCGAACGGCTGGAGCGGATCGTGGCGATGGGCGCGGGCAACCCGTTGATGGTGGAGACCCTGGTGGACGTCGGCGACGAAGATGTCCTCGCGACCGGGCTCGCCCCCTTGTTGCAGGCACGGCTCGATCGCCTCCCCGACGAGGAGCTGCGGCCGCTGCTGTGGGCCAGCGCCTTCGGCCGGGCCGTGACGCCGGAGGAACTGCGGGACGCGATGGACCTGGGCGGAGAAGCCGATCCCGTACTCGTCGAGCGTCTCGACGGGTTGGTGGCCGCCGGGATGCTCGCTGCGGCGCGGCCCGCCGACGCAGGGCTGGGGTTCCGACACGCCTCCGTCCGCGAAGCCGCGTACGAGCGGCTCAGTCACGGAACCCGCCGGCGGGTGCACCACTCCGTCGCACGGACCCTCGAAGCCCGTGACGGCGCACCGGTGGAGATCGCGAACCACCTGCTGTCCACCGACGACGTCGGTCGACAGCGGCGGTGGTATCCGCTCGCCGGGTCCCAGGCCCGGGCCGCATGGGCCGTCGGCGAGGCGATCAGCTGGTTCGAGCGGGCGCGCGACGTGGGCGACACCTCCGACCAGGTTCGGGTCGACCTGGCCGGCCTCGTCATGGTGCGCGGCGACCCGGGGCGCGCGGGCGACCTCCTGGAGCAGCCGTGCACCGAGCCTGCGTTCGAGCGCCGACGACTGTTGCTCACCGGCGAACGCTCGATGGTGACCGGCGGCGGAACGGAGGCGGTGGACATCCTGACCGGCGCACTCGCGGCGGTGCGCGCCGAGGGGACGGTCGCCGAAGAGGTCGCGGCGAGCGAACTGTTGAGCCGGGCACTGGTCGAGGTGGGCCGGCTCGACGAGGCGGCCGACATCGCGCGATCGTCGATCGAGCGCGTCGATCCCGACGATCACGAGACGATGGCGCGCGCGGTGGGTGCCTACGGGACGGCATCGATCCACCGGTACGACCTGGCTGAAGCGGTGCCGACGCTCCGGCGGGCGGTCGCCGAGGCCGAGCAGGGTGAGGATCGCGTACGGCTCGTCCACCTGCGCAGCGACCTCGCGATGGCGTGCGCC
>JBKPMF010000022.1:0-3403 GCA_046732015.1 Actinomycetota bacterium | reverse complement strand
CGACCCATCCGCCGTGGTAGCCGGCGTAGAGGCCGAGCGGGACACCCACGGCGAACGCCAGCAGCGTCGAGACCACCGCGACGCTCAGCGACACCCGGTAGGCGAACAGCACACGCGACAGGACGTCGCGACCCAGAGCGTCCGAGCCGAACGGATGGGCGAGGTTGGGCGGCGCCAGGATCCTGCTCGCGTCGATCGCGTTCGGGTCGTGCGGCGCCAGCCAGGGGGCGAAGATCGCGATGAGGGCGAGGACCGTCAGGATGCCGAACCCCCATCGGCCCTTCCTCGACGCCAGGATCCCGCGTCGCCAGATCGCCTTCGGCGGGCCGCCCCTCTCCGCTACGGCGACGCTCATGACGCCGCTCCTTCGCCGGTTCGAGGATCGAGCCACCCGACGATCAGGTCGGTCACCAGGGTCACGAGGATGAACAAGACCGCCACCACCAGCACCCCGCCCTGCACCACGGTGTAGTTCCGCTGTTGGATCGAGGTCACGATCAACCGCCCCACCCCCGGTAGCGCGAACAGGCTCTCGATGACGATCGCGCCGCCGAGCAGCACCCCGAACTGGATCCCGATCACCGTCACGATCGGCGGGGCGGCGTTCCGCAGCGCGTGCTTGTACACGATGCGCCGCTCCGGAATCCCTCGCGCCCGCAGGAACAACACGTACTGGGTGCTCAGCACGTCCTCCATCGCGCCGCGGGTGGTGCGCAGGATGTAGGCGGCCTCGCCGAATGCGAGTGCGAGCATCGGCAGGGCGAGGTAGCGGAGGTTCGCGACCGGATCCTCGAGGAGGGGCACGTAGCCGGACGGCGGGAGCACCTGCCAGATGCCCGCGAAGAGCAGAACCAGCATGATGCCAAGCCAGAAGTCGGTGATCGCGACCCCCGCCACGACGAACCCGTCGGTCGCGTGGCGGAACACCCCCGGCTTCGTGGCGGCCCGGACGCCGAGCGGGATCCCGACCAGCGCGGCACGGCTCATCGACAGCAGGGTCAGCTCGATCGTCACCGGCAACCGCTGAGCGAGCAGCGTTCCGACCGGCGCGTGGCTGATGAAGTCCTCGCCGAAGTCGCCGTGGAGCAGGCCTCCGGCCCACGCGAGGTACTGCGCCACCAGCGGCTGATCCAGGCCGAGGCTCTCGCGGACGGTAGCCACGTTCTCGGGTGTCGCCCGGAACCCCAGCATCGTCTGCACCGGATCGCCGGGCACCAGGTGGAGCATCAGGAACACGAAGACGCTCATGGCGAAGATCACGGGGATCGTGAGCAACAGCCGCCGGACGATCGTGCGTGCACGCGGGCTCACGACGTTCCTCCCGGGGCGAGATCGCCGATACGGTCGACCAGGTCTCGGAGCACGGTCTCGGTCAGGTGGAAGTGTCGCTCCGCGATCCGTGCCGCCGCCGGCCCTCGGCCCTCGATCACGGCTTGGGCAAGCGCGGTGTGGTCCTTCACGGCGCTCCGGCGGATCTCACGGCTGTACGGTTCGGCCCCGAAGCCCAGGCTGATCTGCCGGCGGATCTGTCCACTGACGTTCGCCAGGTAGGGGTTCCTGGTCGCCATCGCGACCGCGGCGTGCACGGCCTGATCGGCCGCGCGCGAGGCCTCCCGGTCGTCACCGGCTCCCACGTAGCCGGCGAGGGCTTCTCTGATCGCGTCGACGTCCGCGGGGGTCCTGCGCGCCGCGGCCGTCCGCGCGATCAGCGGTTCGATCAGCTGCCGGAAGTCCAGGAGGCCCTCGAGGGTCGACCACTCCGGCAGGAGCGTCCGGCGGATCATGTCGTTCGCTTCCGGCCCCATACCGTCCAGTACGTAGGCACCACCGGTCCGGCCGCGCCGCACCTCGACGTAGCCCAGCGCGGACAGCCGCTGGATCGCTTCCCGGATCGTCGTGCGGCTGATCCCGAGCGCGGACGCGAGGTCGCGCTCAGAAGGGAGGCGCTGCCCCGGCACGAACTCCCCTAGCGCGATCGCCGTGACCAGCCGGTCGGCGATGTGCTCGCCCCCGGTCCGGAACTTCACCGGCTCCAGGATCGACAGGCTCGGCACCGACGACATCAGCGTTCTCCCGCAGGGTCCGCGAACCAGTCGATCATGAACCTCGCCAGGGTTCTGGCTCCATCGACGATCGAGTCGAGCTCCACCGACTCGTCGATCCCGTGGATGTCGTGGGCCGTCGGCCCGTAACACAGGGCGGGCACATCGAAGTCGTTCAGGTAGAGCCGCGCGTCCGTCGTGCTCGCCATCGGCTGGGCGATCGGTCGCACGCCGTGCGCGGCTTGGTGGGCTTTTGCGACGCGGTCTACGAGCGGATCGTCGACGGGGAGCGCGTAGCCCTTCGCCTTGAACCCGGACGGCATGATCGAAGGTGGGTGCGCCCGGAGCCAGGGTTCGTCGATCGCGTCGATGGCCGCGCGGACTCGCGCCTGGGTCTGCTCGGGCGTCCACGATGTCGGATGGCCGACGCGGAGCCTGAAGGTCGCCACCGCCGGCACGCTGGAGGGCCAGTCGCCGGCCTCGAACGTGCCGATGTTGATGTTGTACGGGTGCTTCACGCCGTCCATCGACGGCTCGATGCCCTCGTTCATCTCGCGCTCCAGGTCGCGGAGCGAGCCCACGATCAGGAGCGCGAGGTCGATAGGGTTCACCGCACGGTCGGCCGACTCGGCATGCGCTGACTTGCCCGCGATCTCTACGTCCAGCCAATCGATCCCCACGCCCGCGAGCAGCAAGCTGAGCCCGGTCGGCTCGGGCAGGATCACGGCGTCGGCGAGCACGCCCGCCCGGGCCGCAGCGAGCGTCCCGTTGCCGGTGCACTCCTCCTCGATCACCGACGCGAAGGTCAGGGACCCGCTGATCGCCTCCGGAGCGGTCGCTCTCAGGGCGTCGATCGCGAGTGTGACCATCGCGAACCCGCCCTTCATGTCGCCGGTCCCCCGGCCGTAGAGCCTGCCGTTGTTGCGTCTCGGCTCGAACGGTAGGGACGCCCATAGCTCGGGCTGGTCGGCCGGGACGACATCGATGTGACCGTTCACCAGGAGCGACGGTCCGTCACCGCCACCGAGGCCGCCGATCAGGTCGAAGCGGCCGTCGTAGGAAGCCTGAGGAACACCGGCGAGCGGATCGTCACCGATCCACTCGGGAATCGGGAGGCGGTCGACCTGGAAGCCGAGACGCCGCAATTCGTGCTCCACGATCTCCTGGGCCAGTTGCTCGCGGCCGACCGTGCTGGGTGCGGCGACCAGGCGCTCCAAGAAGGAGAACGCCGTCTCGGCGCGTTCGGTGATCTCGAGGTCGAGGAGATCGAGGTCCAGATCGACTCCTAAATGGTCGAATGTCTAGTCCAAATACCGCGAGTCGGACGATACACCTTTCAATCACGAGGCGCATGCCAGATC
>JBKPMF010000021.1:0-5226 GCA_046732015.1 Actinomycetota bacterium | reverse complement strand
TGGGGGTGGGGTTCCTGCGCTCGAAGGGTCGCTTCGACCTGTTCCGGCTGGCACCGATGGCGCTCGCGGCCCTCTTCGTGTTCCTCGCGGTGTTCCCCGTGCAGGGAGGCCGTGTCGAGGGTGTCCTCCAAGTGGTGGGCGGGTTCGGATGGCCGGCCCTTCCGAAATGGCTCTCGCTCTCGGTGGTGTTCGGCCTGTCGTTCCTGGTGATGGCGGCGATCGCGTCGGGCGTGGCGCGGGCATTCGCGCGGTTCGAGTCGCTCGAGGCCTACCGGCTGGACATCCTGGGCAGCATCCTGGGGATCATGGGGTTCTCGGCGCTGGCCTTCCTCGAGGCCTCGCCGTTGGTGTGGGGGCTCGTCGTTGCGGGCGTGCTAGTGGCTCTGAGCGGCTGGCCCCGGATCGTCGAGCTCGTCGCCATCGTGGTGGTGATCGGCGTGCTCGCGGTGCTGTCGTTCGCGCCGCTGACGCACTGGTCGCCCTATCAACGGATCACGACCTCGCCGGCGGACGCCGACGGCATCGCCATCGACGTCAACGGCCGGCCGCATCAACGGATCATGTCGGTGTCCTACATGGAGACCGAGCAGGCGTTCCGCTTCGAGCCGTACGCGCGCGCACCCGAGGATCCGCTCACCAACGTGTTGATCGTCGGTGCGGGCAGCGGTAACGACGTCGCGATCGCACTCGCGCAGGGAGCGGACCACGTCGACGCCGTCGAGATCGATCCCGTGTTGTACGCGCTGGGTCGCGACCTGCACCCCGACCGTCCGTACGAGGACCCGAGGGTGAACGTCTACGTCGAGGACGGTCGCGCGTTCATCCACGACACCGACACGATGTACGACCTGGTGATCTTCGCGATCCCGGATTCGCTGGCGGCGCTCGCCGGCCAGTCGTCCCTGCGCCTCGAGAGTTTCCTGTCCACCGAGGAGGCGGTGGGGGAGGTGCGCGATCACCTCGCGCCCGGTGGCGTGGTGGCGATGTATCACTACTACCTGCCGGTCGCCCTCGATCGCTACGGCGACACGCTCGAGCGGACGTTCGGCGCGCCGCCGTGCCTCGACCTGAGCCCCGGCCCGGGCGAGCGCCCCCGTACGGTGCTCACCGCCAGCAACGATCCCGGCAGCCTGGTGTGCCGGGATGTGTGGCACCGGTCGGCCGCAGAGATCCTGCCGGAGACCGACGATTTCCCCTTCCCCTATCTGGTGGGACGGGGGATCCCGCTCTTCTATCAACTGGCGCTGCTGCTGATCCTGATCGGCTCGCTGGTCGCCGTTCGGTTCGCGGGAGGACCGTTCCGAGAGATGCGCACCTACGTCGACCTGTTCTTCATGGGGGCGGCGTTCCTGCTGCTGGAGACCACGAACGTCGTGCGGTTCGCGCTCTGGTTCGGCACCACGTGGTTCGTGAACGCGCTGGTGTTCGGGGGCATCCTGGTGTCGGTCTGGCTCGCGGTCGAGGTGACCCGGCGGTGGCCGGTCCGGCGCCCGAGCCTGTTGTACGCGCCCCTGTTCGTGAGCCTCGCGATCGCGTGGGCCGTGCCGATCCATGCCCTGTTGGACCTTGCCCCCGCGCCGCGGTTCGCCGCCGCCGTCGTGCTGGGCTTCACGCCGGTGTTCCTGGGCAACCTGATCTTCGCCAACCGGTTCAAGGACGTGGGGTCCTCGACGATCGCCTTCGGCACGAACCTGCTCGGGGCCATCGTGGGCGGCATCCTCGAGTACGGCGCGCTCATCGTCGGCTACCGATCGCTGTTGGTGGGTGTCGCGGCGCTCTACGTGCTGGCGCTCGTCACCGGTAAGGCCCACCTGGTGGGTCGGCGCGACCCTGAGACCTCCTCGTCGATCAGCGCATGGGGACGGGGCCCACACGCGGACCCGATCCAGGGTGTGCCGGGCGCGCATCCGCCCGGGTAAACTCAACGTTCGCATCTAGGGCGGCGTAGCTCAGGGGCAGAGCAAGCGGCTCATAATCGCTGTGTCGGTGGTTCGAGTCCACCCGCCGCTACCAGCCAGGTTCATCGGCCCGCACGAACACGCACGAAGGGATCGGAACGCACGACCGTCGTTCAAGGACGTTGACCGAGATCACCCAAGGAACAGGACACCATGGCCAAGGCAGACAACCGCCCGAAGATCACGCTCGCGTGCACCGACTGCAAGCGGCGCAACTACAACACGGTCAAGAACAAGGTGAACGACCGTGACCGCATCGAGCTGAAGAAGTACTGCCGCTGGTGCAGGAAGCACACCCTGCACCGCGAAACGCGCTAGGTCGCGTCCGGTTCGCCGGGTCCGTCGATCGCCGACCCCGGCGAGTCCTCGTCGAGGTCGTCGGTGTCCACGAGCGGTGAGACGTCGACGGTGGTGATCTTGCCGTATCGGATGGCGGCGACGATCGCATCCAGCTTCGAATGCACCCCCAGCTTCGTGAGCACGTTCTGCGTGTGCGTGCGAAGGGTGTGCTTGCTCATCCCCAGCTCGCGGGCGATCTTCTCCGGCGGGTCCCCGTCGGCCATCCGCTGCAGGATCTCGGTCTCGCGCGGCGTGAGCCGGTCGATCCGTTGCGCCAGGTTGCCGTCAGAGGCGCGGCGGCGACGCAGCTTCCTCAGGGACTCCTCGACTTCGGCGCTGGTGTGGAGCGGCTCGCCCCGGTAGGCGCGCCGGATCGCGTCAGCCAGGCCGCCCACGGCCTCGGTCTTGCGCAGGTACCCGCGCGCTCCCGCCTGGATGGCGCGGGCCAGCGAGATGTCGTCGTTCTGGCCGGACAGGATGATCACCATGGTGCCGGTGGACTCGTCGTGGATTCGGCGAGTCGCCTCGATCCCGTCGACGCCAGGCATCTGGAGGTCCATGAGCACGATGTCCGGCTGTTCCTTCGAGGCGGTCTCCACCGCGGCCTCGCCGTCGGTGACGACCTCGATCACGCGGAGGTCCTGCTCCTTGTCGAGCGCCACCTCCAACGCTTCGCCGAACGACCGGTGGTCGTCGGCGATCACGACGGTGATGGGTCCGTGGGGTCCCGTCTTCGGCATACGGCGCGAATCGTAGGCCCTGACCTGGGGTGTTTCACGCACCTGAAGCAAGTTGCTGGGGAGCCCGGTCACGGCTACCGTGCGCGCGTGAACCCGGCCGCCGAAGGCACCACCTACCCGGACATGCCTTTCGTCGTCGAACCGGAGCGCGTGGGCGGTTTCCGCGAGGTGTTCGGTCTCGCCCACGGGGTGCCGCCCACCTTCCTCACGGCTGCCGAATTCACGGTGCTTCCCACGATCGTGGCCGACCCGCGGTTGGACGTCGATTTCACGCGCGTGGTGCACGGGTCGCAGGAGTACACCTTCGCCCGGGCTCCGCGTGAAGGTGAGCGGCTCACGATCAAGGCCCGGCTGGAGTCCGTCCGGGTGCGAGCAGGCACCGGCTTCGTCACGATCACGATCGACCTCGTGGACGAGGCGGGCGACCACGTCGCCACCTGCCGATCCTCCATGGTCGAACGGGGCGACGTCTGATGCGCGCGTTCGAGGACGTGGCCGTGGGGGACGAGCTGCCGGTGCTCCACCGCGTGGCGACGGCTGAGGACATGAAGGCCTATGCCGATGTGAGCGGCGATCAGAACCCACTGCACCAGGACGAGGCGTTCGCCCGTTCGGTGGGTTTCGGGGGCATCATCGCCCACGGCATGTTCACGATGGGCCACATGGCGGCGTGCATCATCGCGTGGTCGGGCGGCGACCCGGCGACCGTGCTGCAGCTCTCGGCGCAGTTCCGTGCCCCCGTGTTCATGGGTGAGCGGATCGACGCAGGTGGTCGCGTTCGCAAGCTCGATGCCGAGGCGCGCACCGCCACGTTGGAGACCTGGGTCAGCGTCGAGCGCGACGGCACGACCGAATGGCCGATCAAGCGCGGTGCGGCGACCGTTCGGTTGGGCTGATCGTCAGGCGGTTCGCCGGACGGACGACATCGCCTGGATCGCGTCGCTCATGCGATCGATCACGATCTGCAGGTCGTTGCCGTAGCCCTCGTCCACCCGCACCGAGAGCCGGTCGATCTTGTCGCCGAGCACCTCGGCCACCTTGACCATCGACTCGGTGGTCGACTGGCTCTCCTTGTGCAACTGGTCGTTGATCGACTCGAACCGGCGATCGACCGCGGTCCGGACGTCATTGGCCAGGCCCGCCTGGAGCTCCTTGATCGCGAGCATCGTCTGGCGGAGCAGCGCCGGGTCGACCGTTTCGGCGGGCGCAGCGGCGCTTGCCTTGAACGACTCGGCCAGGATCTGGTTGTCCGACCGGATCAGCCGCGCGATCGCCGTCATGCGATCGTCGATGTGCTCGCGGAGACGTTCTTCGGAGGCGGCCTGCCCTTCGGCCATCATCGAGTCGAGCCCGTCGATCGCGCCGACGCCGGCGCTCATGCGCTCGATCGTCTGGCCGAGCGAATCGGCGATGGCCCGCTCGGCGGCTTCGGACGCTCGCGTCGCGACCTGATCACTGGCCCGTTCGAGCTGTTCGTCGATCCGTTCCGCGAAGGCCGCCATGCGCCAGTCGACGGCTTCACGGAGGGCTTCGACCTGGTCCTCGGATCGTTCCTCGACCACGCGACGGATCGCCTCGGAGTCCGAACGGATCAGCTGGGCCAGACCCATGACGCGGGCCTCCACCAGCCGCTCGATCGCCGCTCGCACCTGGTCTTGATCGCGCCCGTGGAGCCCGACCTTCTCGGCCAGCAGTTCGAGCTGCTCGGCGACGGGCCGGATGCGGACCGCCACCATGTCGCCGACGTGTTCGGAGATCGTCAGGTCCTGCGTCGCGAAGGCGTCGGCCGTCTCCTCGACCCGGGTCGCCAGGATCGCCATGGCCTCGGCGCCGGTCTGGACGTACTGCTGCATCACCTCGACCAGGCGCGTGGTCTCGCGAGCCACCAGCTCGCCGTGCGCCTTGATCTGCCCGAGGACGCCTTCGGTGAGCGCACGGTCTCGTTCGTCGAAATGCTCGAAGGCGGCGGCGATGTGGTGCTCGACCTGCTCGAGCTGGCTGCGGACTCCCTCCACCCCGTGCAGGGTGGGGGAGTCGGCGATCTCGCGGATGGCCGCCACCGAGGCTTCCATCGAGGCCCGGGTGGCGCGGCCGCTCTCGGTGAGGTCGGTCAACGAATCCTCGAGCCGCGCCGAGCGCAGCGCGAGCGACTGGAACCGTTCGTCGCTGGAGTTGAGGAGGCTCTTGAT
>JBKPMF010000020.1:0-5125 GCA_046732015.1 Actinomycetota bacterium | reverse complement strand
GGCCAAGGAGCTGGGCGCACCGGTCGAGCTGGTCCGCATGGTGGCCGAGCAGGGCAAGCTACCGGTGGTGAACTTCTCGGCCGGTGGCATCGCCACGCCCGCCGACGCCGCGTTGATGATGCAACTCGGGGTCGACGGCGTGTTCGTGGGCTCGGGCATCTTCAAGTCCCAGGATCCCGCCACGATGGCGCGTGCCGTCGTCGAGGCCACCACGAACTTCGAGAACCCGGACGTGCTGGCGAAGCTCTCCCACGGCCTGGGCGACCCGATGGCCGGGCTCGAGATCTCGACGTTGGAGACCCGCCTGCAGGACCGCGGCTGGTAGTCAAGGAGGTTGACGACCGTGAAAGCGGGCGTCCTCGCGCTCCAAGGTGACTTCCGAGAGCACGGCCGCATGCTGGCCGAGGCGGGCGCCACGCCGGTCGAGGTCCGCAACGCCGACGACCTCGCCGAGGTCGGCTGCCTGGTGATCCCCGGCGGCGAATCCACGACGATGGCCAAGCTCGCACGTGCCTACGACCTGGTCGAGCCCGTCCGTGAGCGCGCCGCCCAGGGCATGCCCATCTTCGGGACGTGCGCCGGAATGATCGTGCTCGCCCGGCGGGTCGAGGGTGGCGATCCGTTGTTCGCGGTGATGGACATCGGTGTGCAGCGCAACGCCTACGGCCGGCAGGTCGACTCGTTCGAGGACCAGGTGGACGTCGAGGGCATCGACCATGGGGTGCGGGGTGTCTTCATCCGTGCCCCGAAGATCACGGACGTGGGCAAAGACGTGCGGATCCTTGCCCGCTACGAGGGCGACCCCGTCGTGTTGGAGCAGGGGAACCTGCTCGTATCATCGTTCCATCCGGAACTGATCGGCGAGACCGGTCTGCACCGCTACCTGCTCTCGAAGATGTGAGGGGACGTCATGTCGGGCCATTCCAAGTGGGCGACGATCAAACGGAAGAAGGAAGCGACCGACGCGAAGCGGTCGAACATGTACGCGAAGCTCCTGCGTGCTGTGGAGGTGGCGGCGCGCGAGGGCGGCGGCAACGTCGAGGGCAACATGACGCTCGCCAGCGCCGTCGAGAAGGCGAAGAGCTTCAGCGTCCCGAACGACAACATCGACCGCGCGATCGAGCGGGGGAGCGGTGACCTCGGGGACGGTGCCCGATACGAGGAGCTGCTCTACGAGGGGTACGCCCCCGGTGGCGTCGCCCTGCTGATCGAGGCGCTCACCGACAACCGCAACCGGACCGGCCAGGAGGTTCGGCACGCCTTCACCAGGAACAACGGCAACATGGGCGAGCAGGGCAGCACCGGCTGGATGTTCACGCGCAAGGGCCTGATCGTCGTGGAGAAGTCGGTGGCACCCGACGAGGAACGGTTGCTCGAGCTCGCGCTGGAGTCCGGCGCCGAGGATCTGTCCGACTCCGAGAGCTCCTGGGACATCGTCACCGAACCCGGACAGTTCAAGGTGGTGCAGCAGGCGCTGGAAGGCGCTGGGGTGCCGGTGTTCTCGGCGGAGATCACGATGATCCCGCAGAACATGATCCCCGTGGAAGGCGGCGAGGCCAAGCAGGTGCTCGGCTTGATCGAGGCGCTCGAGGACCTCGACGACGTGCAGAACGTCTACGCCAACTTCGACATCCCCGAAGAGGTCATGGCCTCCCTGTAACGGGATCGGCGCGCCTATCAGAGCAGGATTCCGCAAATCCTTCCGACCTTCGAGCCATTGCGAGCACGCGGACATCGTGCCTAGGGTCGGAGGGTTCTGCGTCATCTCACCGGGGAGGGACCACATGCAGGGACGCTCTTCACGCCGCGCGATCTCGCTGGCGGCCGTCGTCACGGCGTTCGCGATGGTCGCGATGACCGGGCTCACCGGCACCGCCGCCAACCGAGCCGCCACCGACCGTCGTGTCCGCGCTTCGGGCCTGTCGCGGTTGTCCGAAGACCAGCTCGCGTCGATCGTGGCGCAGAAGGAAGGGGACGAGGAGGGCCGCTTCGAGATCGAGGAAGCGGCCGCCCAGTTCGCTGAGCCCCGCATGGGGCCGCCCGGGGCGCTGACATCGGCTCGCGACGACGCCGCGGCCCTCGCAACGGCAACCGGCACCTGGGTGCAGGTCACGAACCTGCCGTATGACTCCGACGATCCGAACTATCGCGACCCGTTCATCTCCAACTCCGGAGGTGGATCTGGCTTCGTGGCCGGCCGCGCCGCAGCGGTGGCCGTGGACGGTTCGTGGGTCTACGCCGGTGGCGCCGACGGGGGGCTCTGGCGTTCCCGCGATGCCGGCAACACGTGGCAGGCGATGACCGACGCGCTGGACAGCACGTCGTCGGGCGCGATCGGCGTGAACCCGAAGGATCACAGCGTCTGGTACGCCACGGGGGAATCGAGCACCGCGTTCGACAACTACGTCGGCACCGGCGTGTACGTCTCCAACGACCACGCGGCGACCTGGTCCAAGGTCGGTGGTGACGAACTCGACGGTCAGATGACGTCCGGGATCGTCTTCGACGGGCACGGTCACATCGTCGTGGGAACGAGCTTGGGGATCGTTCGCCGCTCGCTGAGCGCACCGCTCGGCGACCCATGGACCGTGGTGGCACAGCCCGGCACGCCCGGGCCGTACGGCTTCACCTTCGTGAACGACGTTCAGGTCGATCCCACCGACGGCATGCACATGGTGGCGAGCATCGCCTGGCGCGGCGGTCCGACCGACTACAACGGCTTCTACGAGTCCACGAACGGTGGGGCCTCGTGGTCGATGGTCGAAACCGACGGCATCAACAACGCCCAGATCGGCAAGTCGAGCTTCGCGTTCGGCAGCGACGGCCGTTTGTATTCGCTGGTCGAGTCGATCCACAAGTACCTCTTCAACCCGGAGACGGTGTTGATGGGCGTCTACGAGTCCCGCTCCGGCCATGTGGCCGGGCCGTGGGATCGCATCGCGACCTCGAAGCAGCTCGGGAACTCGCCGGGCTCCGCGTTGGGCTTCGGGTCCGGATACTCGCCGGGGGTCCAGGCTTGGTACAACCAGGCGCTCGGCGTGGCGCCGAACAACCCGAACCGGGTGTTCGTGGGCATGGAGGAGGTCTACGAGACCCGCAACCAGGGTGACGCGTGGACGACGATCGGGCCGTACTGGAACTTCGGGCTCCCGTGCGGGGCGAACGACCTGGACGACTGCCCGAAGACCACGCACCCCGACCAGCACGGCATCGCGTTCGGCCAGGGCAAGCTGTGGATGGCCAACGACGGCGGCATCTACAGCCGCAGTCTCGCCAAGGCCAAGAAGTGGATCAACAACAATGCCGACCTGCGGATGCTGCAGTACTACTACGGCGGCACCGGGAAGGTGCCGGGCGGCACGGCATACTGGGGCGGCTTGCAGGACAACGGCGGCTCCCTGCAATTGCCTGGGGCCGACACGATGGTCTCGCCGTTCGGCGGTGACGGCGGCGACGTGATCGTCGATCCGAACAACGCGATGCGCAACGTCTCGGAGTACACCGAGAACGACATGTGGCTCACCACGAACGCGGGCCGCAGCGACGGGAGCACGGCCGCATGGCGTGAGATCAGCCCGGCGTGCAGCGCGTTCACCTACACCCCCGATCCGTGCGATCCGCAGCCGCGGTTCATCGCTCCGTTCGAGGCCGACCCGAAGGCGCCCAACAAGCACTGGGTGAGCGGCGGGCGGTATGTGTGGGAGACCACCGACGGCTGGCGCACGCACTGCAGCGATACCGCGTGCGATTGGAAGATCACGCACGACACCGGTGAGGCGAGTCAGATCACCGGGATCGGCGTCAACGGCGACACGGTCTATGTGGGGTATTGCGGCAACGGGTGCAACCCCGACGGCGACCTGTTCTACGCCGGGATCGACACGAACTACGGCGGGACCTGGCACACGGTGGCCGGGCCCGACGTGGTCAACGGCGGCGACCCGCTGCCGCAGCGATACGTCTTCAACATGGTGGTCGATCCTGCGGACGACGGACACGTCTACGCGATCTACAGCGGGTACTCACGTCGGTGGATCCCAGGTGCCGGCGTCGGGCACGTGTTCGAGTCGACGGACGGAGGCGCGACCTGGAACGACATCAGCGGCAACCTGCCGGACGCCCCGGCCGACGACCTGGTGATGAGCGGGTCCAAGCTGGTGCTCGCCACCGACGTCGGCGTGTTCGTCACGAGCGCCGGCTCACCGGGGACGTGGCAGCGATACGGCTCGGGCTTGCCGAACGCGATCCCGAACGACCTCACCACGACGCCCGGCGGCGCGATCGTCGCCGTGACCCACGGGCGAGGGATGTTCAAGATCGCGGCGCCGTAGCCGCCGGAGCTCTGGTCGACGGGGGCCGCCATCGGCGGCCCCCGTCGGCGTGGGTGGGTCGTTGCCCCGGCCCCCGCCGGTCCCTAGGATGGGCGAACGGATGTTCGATACCTGTGTGCTCGGCGTGGACCCTGGCGTGGCCCGGTTGGGCCTCGCCGTCGTCGGTCGGGAGGGTCGCAAGTCGGCGCTGGTCTGGGCCGACACGATCCGCACGCCCTCGAACCAGGACGAATCGGCCCGGCTCCTGCATCTGGTGAGCGCCATGCGCGCGGCGATCGCCCAGCATGGACCCACCTGCGTCGCCATCGAACGCGTGGCCTTCAGCAGGAACCGCAGCAGTGCCCTCACCGTGGCCCGCGCTACCGGGGCGGTGATGGTGGTGGCCGCCGAGGCGGGCCTGCCGGTCGCCGAGTACAGCCCCACCCAGGTGAAGAGCGCGGTCACCGGCATCGGCAACGCCGACAAGGACCAGGTCCGCACCGCCCTCGTCCGCGTCCACGCGATGCGCGAGGTGCCGGACCAACCCGATGCGGCCGACGCCATCGCGGTGGCCCTCACCCATCTGACCGGCGAACGGCTGCGGACGGCCGCTCGAGCCGTGGGAGCGCGATGATCTCGTTCCTGGAGGGCGAGGTCGTGGAGAAGGGAGCGAACCGGATCGTGCTGGCCGTCGGCGGGGTCGGCTACGACCTGCTGGTGCCCACGTCGGTGGTGAGCAAGCTCCCGCCCACCGGGAAGACCACCCGGGTGCACACGCGCATGGTCGTGCGGGACGACGCCATGGTGCTGTACGG
>JBKPMF010000019.1:0-4300 GCA_046732015.1 Actinomycetota bacterium | reverse complement strand
ACGATGCCTGCGAGCTCAGTTTCCTCCTCCTCATTGAAGCCGATCGCACGTGGGTGGGATCGCCAGAGAAGGCCTCGCACCTCGACGCCTCGTCTCGCGAGGTCGACCAACAGACCTGCGAGGGTCGGCCCGTCCTCGTCGAGCCGTTGGTCGTCGTCGCCACGCCAGTCGGTGAGGTAGACGTGGTCGCCGGGAGCCAGTGGGCCGAGCACTTCGGCGAGCCTGGAGAAGTAGGTTCCGCCGTGGATCAGCGGTGTGACGGCGTTGCCTTCGGTCCAGGCGGGATCTCGCGCCAGCGTCGACGCCCGGTTGCCGCGCCCGGTTCCGGTCAGGAACCACGGGTGGGTCGCATCCATCACCCTGCTGTATCCGGTGCCGTGTGGTCCTAACCGGGGACCATGACCAGCCCGGTTGCTCAACGCGGCCGGTAACTGGCCGTTCAAGAAGGAAGGACCTCCGATCGACATATCGAAGGTCCTTCTCGGGTGCGGGTACGGAACCCGGTGGAAGGAGGCTTGAGCGCCTCGTCCGTGCCGGTCGCTCCCGAACCCTGCACGGCAGACATTCCCTCTGCTGCACGGCTCAAACGTGGTTGGACCGAAGGATCGCTTGACGACCTTCCACCTTGCCGCGACCGACTTCCTTGCGATCTTGGGTTCGAGCGAGGCAGAGGTCGGGTAACGCATCGTCCATGAACGAAGATCCCCCGCGCACGCAACGAGAGACCCCGGAACAACGGCGGATCCACACCAGGATCGGAGGCCGGTTGGTACTCGGCGGAGCGATCGGCCTGGCGTGCGGCCTCGCTATCGGTGCGCTCGTCGGGATGTGGTGGTTCGACAGGACCGGAGCGGTCGCGACCTCGGCGATCGCGGGTTCGATCTTCGGAGTCGCGGTCGGCATGCTGGTGGCCGGCTACTCAGCCCTCGAATCGCCCGATCCCGGCAAGGAGCCCTCCGACACCGAACGGCCCATCCTCGATCGTCCCGAGGCCACCCGCGAGGAGCATGACGACCTGCGGTAGGCATCTGCATGAAGACCGCTGTCCGGAGACGCGAGTGAGTGACTTCGCCGCGCGTGCGTCGATGTCCTCGCAGCCATCCAGCGGGTCGTTGCCGCGCCGCACTCGACGATCCCAGGCGGGTCGCTCGATTCAAACCACCCTCGCTGGGTAGGGCTCGGTCATGTGGTTGCGAAAGCTCGGAGTCAGCGTGGGGTCGAGCCTCTGGTTCGTGCCGGTCATGTGTGTTCTCGCGGGCGTGGCGATCTCCTTCGGCACGATCTCCCTCGACCGAGCCTTCGACTACCAGGCGATCCCGCAGACGCTCGTCGGTCGGCCGACCTCGGCGAACGCGATCCTGACCACGATCGCGGTCTCGATGGTGAGTCTGGCCGCCCTCGTGTTGACGATCACGATGGTGGTCGTGCAGCTGGCGATGGGCCAGTTCTCGCCCCGGATCGTGCAGCGCATCCTTCGCGACAAGCCCAGCCAGCTCGCGATCGGACTTTTCGTCGCCACCTTCGTGCACGCCGTGCTGACGATCCGCGAGGTCGTTGACAGAGGAGATGGCACGGGCCAGGTTCCGGGCATCGCGCTGGCGACGTCGTACCTCCTTGTGCTGGCGAGCATCGCCGCCTTGGTGATCTACGTGCACCACATCGGCCAGTCGCTGCGTGTGTCGGCACTGATCGAGCTCGTTGGGAACGACACGCGTAAGCTGCTCGACCGCAGGTATCCCGACCCCGGGCCGCCACCCGTCGTCGATCCAGAGGCTCCTCGCGTTGTCGCTGCGCGAGAGTCAGGCGTCGTGACGATGATCGGGACCCAGGCACTCGTTGCCGAAGCGCAACGGGTCGACTGCGTGCTCGAGCTCGTCCCGGCTCTCGGCGCGTTCGTTCCAGCAGGAGGACCGCTGTTCATCGTTCACGGCTGGCCTGACGACCTGGATGAGAGCCGGCTCTTCTCGGCGTTGAGTTTGAAGCTGGAGCCCACCCTCGACGAGGACGTTGCCTACGGGA
Organism: Actinomycetota bacterium; assembly: GCA_046732015.1. Taxonomy (GTDB): domain Bacteria; phylum Actinomycetota; class UBA4738; order UBA4738; family HRBIN12; genus JAOUEA01. The sequence continues at coordinate 2,281 of JBKPMF010000019.1, read as the reverse complement.
TGCGGCTGCTGGTCGACATCGCCGAGCGTTCGTTGTCTGAGTCGCCATTCCAGGACCCCACGACGGCCGTGCAAGCGATCGACCGCCTGCACGACATCCTCAGGCAGCTCGCGCGTCGTCCGTTGTCCGACGGTCGCGCTCTGGACGAAGAGGGCCAGATCCGTCTGCTCGTGAAGACGATGACCTGGGAGAACTACGTGCATCTCGCGTTCGACGAGATCCGGATGGCCGGCGCAGGTTCGCCTCAGGTCTCGCGGCGGCTCGTCGCCGCCCTGATGGATCTTCGTCGCGTCGCGCTTCCGGAGCGCATCGAGGTGCTCGACGAGCAGGCAGTCCTTCTCCGTTCGGCGACGGCGAAAGCGATGGACGACGAGCGGGATGTCCGCTTCGCGCTCGATCCGGATCGCGAAGGGCTGGGAGCCGCCGCGCCGTAGCGCGCCTGATGGGATCCACGCCGGTCACGACGCGGACGTTCACCGGACCCGTCAAGCACTGGCCGTAGGCGGCCCCTCGAGCACCGTGGGGACGTACTCGAGGAGCTGGATGCGTCCGTCGAACGTGCGGCTGTCGATCATCTCCAGCCCGACGTCGGGGTACCCGTCGTAGATCCGGTCCGAACCTGTGTTGCCGGTGATGACCGGAAAGACGACCACGCGGAATCGGTCGACGAGGCCGGCTTTGAGTAGGGAGCGGCAGAGGGTGAGGCTGCCCATCGTGATCATGTCGGAACCATCGCTCTTCATCTTCGGCACGACCTCGACGGCTTCTTGGTTGACGAGGCGCGTGTTCGGCCACGTCAGGGGCTCCTTCAAGGTGGTCGAGAAGACGACCTTCGACAAGCCGGCAAGCGCTTCGGTGCCTGGCTCGCCCTCGTCTGCGAACCCTGACATGAGGCGGTAGGTATTCGCGCCCATCAGGACCGTGTAGTCGGCGTCCGGTCGCTCACCCAACCACTCGAGGTACTCGGGCCCCTGCAATCCCCACCAACCCGGCCAGCCTTCAGCGGCGCCGTAGCCGTCGAGCGATGTGATGAAGTCGACGAGCAGTTCGGGCATGAGCCTCTCCTCTCTGACCTGTCGTCCGGACTTGTACCCCAGAAGCTTGGGAGACCAACCCGCGGATGCCAGTCGTCGCAGCACGGCGCTGTCGAAGCGTTTACCCGAGGGGGAGAAGATGCTCGCGAGGGGGAATAGCTGTCACGCACGACCTGGCTCGTCATCACGACCGCCGGACCGATCGCCTTGACGGAAGCGGGCACGGCGGCGGGGGTGAAGGACGTTGATCCATGCTTCGCGTGACCGGTTGCCGAGGCTACGACCTCCAAGCGCGATACCTAGGCTTCACAGGCGACCGTGACTTCGCCCTCACACCGATCGAGATCGTTGCCGCCATCCAGCGTGTCGTTTCCGTTGCCGCCATACAACGAGTCGTTGCCGTCGCGGCCGATCAACGTGTCGTCGCCGGCGCCTCCGCTCAGGGAATTCGAGTCGCTGTGGCCCTTGATGACGTCGTCCCATGGCGTGCCGCCCACGCTCTCGATGCCGGTCAGCGTGTCGCTGCCCGATCCACCGGTCACCGTTCCGGCCTGAAGGTCCACCGTCACACCCGCCGTCGCCGCCCCGTCGGAGTAGATGACGGTGTCCGACCCGGCACCACCATCGACCGAATCGTTGCCGCGGCCCGGGTAGATCGTGTCGTAGTAGCCGCCGCCGTCGATCGTGTCCGGGCCAGCACCAGCGATGATGATGTTCCCGTCGTCGTCTCCGATGATGGAGTCCCCGTACCTCGATCCGTAGACGTACAGCGGCGAGCCCACGAGTGCGTCCACGCCGTCGCCGCCACTCACGGTCGAGAGCGCGAGATCGATATCGACGCCACTCGGTGCGTGCTCATAGGTGAGGATGTCGTCGCCAGACCCTCCGAAATCGAGCGTGTCGTCGCCTCCTTTTCCTTCCAACGTGTCGGGATCCGAATCGGTCGCTCCTGCATGCAGGATGTCTGCCGACGCGCCGCCGATCAGGGTGTCGGCACCGAAACCGCCGTCCAACATCGATCCGGCGTCGTTCGCTATGAGGAGGTCGTTGCCATAACCGGAGCCCTCGACGCCCTCGACGCCGGCCAGTCGATCGATCCCTTCGCCTTTGGCCCGTCCGGTGTCGAGGTTGACCGTCAGGCCGTCACTCTTCGAGGTGAAGTAGGCCTCCGAGTAATCCACCAGGTCGTTGCCGCCACCTCCGAGGAATCGGTCGTCCCCGGCTTCGCTGAGCAGCATGTCGTCGCC